>JAYKIC010000584.1:0-7165 GCA_035284985.1 Leptolyngbyaceae cyanobacterium | reverse complement strand
CTAAATCCCTTCTCCCACAAGGGGAGAAGGGACTTCAAACCAGGTTCTTGGGTCGAAAGCCCCTCTCCCGCTCTGGGAGAGGGGTTGGGGTGAGGGTAGTTTGAGTTTTGTCAGTCAATCAGGTTCTTGAGGATGCTTATCCTTTTGTGTATGTCCAAGTCGAATTACCCCCTCTAACTCCCCCTTGCTAAGGGGGGAAACTCCGAGTTTTGGACTTCAATTGGAGAGATTTTTTTAGGGAATAGTTCAAACAGCGTGGAGATTAGGGGACCATATGGGCATGAGAGGGCAAACCACCCACAATCGTGCGATGGACATAGACATATCCCGGTTCTACCCGTTGAAAATAGGGGCTGAGTTTGAGATGGGCTTGGGCCAAGGCATGGAAGGGAATGGATGGATACAGATGATGCTCGGCGTGGTAAGGCAGGTTCCACATCAGGAAACGCAGCGGCCACAGGGTCAAGGTGGTGCGGGTATTGGTCAGGTAGTTATCGTCGTTGGTGCAGCCCGTGTGTTCGGCTAATAGGACGAAGCGCAGCAGGGGTTGGCCGATGGCTAGGGGCAACAACCAGTGAATGACTAGAAATAGGGGATGGCCCAACAGTATAGAGGCGAGGGCGATCGCTCCATAAACCCCAAATTGCCAGCGAGTTGAGCGAATTACCTCCGCTTGGGCGGATTCTGGCAAAAAGTAACAGCCCTCTAAATTGCCAGTCAAGACTTGAAAGTGTCCCTTGGCCTTACCGATCCACCAAGGAATGCCGCTGAGTTGCCAAATATATTGCAGGCGGGTTTCTGGTTTGGGGTCATCCAATTCTGGATCTTTGCCAGGAATTTGGGTGTAACGGTGGTGCCACTTGTGGTAATAGCGATAAAAGGTGCTGTTGTAGAGGGACAGTAGCCCACCGATCCAAGCGGCCCAATCGTTGAGGCTGCGGTTGGCGAAGGCGGTGCGGTGGGAGCATTCGTGAACCGTGGCAAACATCAAGGCTAAGCTAAAACCGTTGATGACTAGGGCGGGAAGGGCTAACCACCAAGGGGCGATCGCTTCCCCTAGGGGCCAGCCCAAAGCCCATATTCCTCCTGTGATCCCAATTACCCCTAAATGGGCGGTAAATTGCAGCCCCCCGGCAAAATTCGATCGCTGGTTTAGCTCACGTAGATCTGCCGCCGTCAGGATTTGACGGGGATTGTCAACGTTGAATGACGCGGTGGGCGTTGACCGGGATCGATCTGGGGCTGAATTCGGTGTAGGAGAGGGGAAGGAGTGTGTCATGGCGATGATGTCCCAAGCCCAAGGCTCAGTCTAAAACGATCAGCCTTTAATAGTAGCGTAGGGTGAAACCAAATAACCGTAGCGATCGCAACGATTGCTCCCCTAAGCCGATTGTACCCAGTGATGTAGCCCCTGATGAACCTGGTTCAGCCAATCCTGGGCAACGGCATCGGTAAATTGGCGGGAGGTCGGACCATAGGCTGTCAGTTGTTCCGTAACCTGGGCTTCAATGTCAGGGTGATGGGTGGTGATCCAATTATTTCCCCTGGCGTGAATCAACCATTGGTGGGCGATCGCCGCCGTAATTTCCAGGTGGAACTGAAACCCGTACACATTGGAGCCAATGCGGTAGGCTTGGTTGGCACAGACCTCATTGGTCATCAGCAACGTCGCCTCCTGGGGCAAATCAAAGGTGTCGAAATGCCAATGCATCAGCTTGAAATCCGCAGGCAGAGTCCGCAGCCACGGTTCCGGGGAAGGGCCATCCACCACCCGAACGGCGGAGAACCCTAGTTCGGGCGTTGGCGCAGGATACACGGGACAGTCAAAGGCACGGGCAATCAGTTGCGCTCCCAAGCAAATACCCATAATGGGTTTATTGGCGGCATAAAACTGGCGAATTTGTTCAACCACTTGGCGCAAATGGGGAAATTGGTCGTCCTCGTAGGCGTTCATGTAGCCACCCAAAATAATCAGCCCTGCATATTCACCTGTAGGGCAAGGGGTTTGATGGAGCGGTTGCCAAGTGGTCAGGGTTGCGCCCCGTCGTCTGAGGGCATCACCCAAACTCCCAATGGGAGCGCGATCGTGATTTTGAACCACCAGTATATTCATTGCGATGTCTCCCGAATACTCTCACTTCTTAATGTAAGTGATGCTTTGCCGTTGTAGCGTGTTCGCTAGATGAGATGTTATCTCGATTAGAGACGACTACAGGGTTGTTTAGATGTAACTACAGCTACAACTTTGACTCACCGAGCTTGATTTACTGAAGTCTGGATAGCTGGACTAGGCTGGGCGTGAGGAGGAATGAATCATGGTGGGTACATCACCGCAAACAAAGGGATTGGCGGCAAGAGCTAAGGAATTGGGGATCAAGTTTTTTCTGGTGTCCTACACGGATTTGCTGGGGGGGACTAGGGCCAAATTAGTGCCCGCTGCCAAAATCGCGGATGTTGAGCAGGACGGGGCTTTTTTCTGTTCCTTTGCGTCCAATCTGGGATTGGGACCGGATGCGCCGGAAATTGCCGCGATCCCCGATCCCGATTCCCTAATCCAATTGCCCTGGGAACCGACGGTGGGTTGGGTCGCTAGTGATGTCTATTTTGAGGGCAAACCCTTTGATGCAGCTCCGCGCATGATTTTGAATCGGGTGCTGGATCAGTGTACCCAGATGGGCTACACCTACAAGGCGGGGATTGAGGCGGAATTTTTCTTGCTGAAAAAAACGGAAACGGGCTATGGGATCGCCGATGACAAGGATACCGCTGAAAAGCCCTGCTATGACCAAATTAACCTGATGCGTCAGTTTGATTTAATTTCAACCTTAGTGGAATACATGGAACAGTTGGGCTGGGAACCTTATCAGTGTGACCACGAAGATGCTAATGGTCAGTTTGAGTTGAACTGGACCTATAGTGATGCGAAAACGACGGGCGATCGCCACGTTTTCTTCAAATATATGGTTAAAACCTTGGCAGAAAAGCAGGGACTCATGGCGACCTTCATGCCCAAACCCTTCAGCCACATTACGGGAAATGGGGGCCATGTCCACGGCAGTTTGTGGCAAGGTGACACCAATATTTTTGCTGATGGCGCTGATGCTGGGGGGCTTTCATCCTTGGGCTATCAGTTTTTGGGCGGGGTGTTGAACCATGCCAAAGGACTAGCGGCACTCCTAGCCCCAACGGTTAATTCCTATCGTCGTTTGGGGGCAGGCATGACCGCATCCGGGAGTACCTGGGCACCCCGCTACATTTCCTATGGCGGCAATAATCGCACCCACATGATCCGGATTCCAGATACGGGACGGTTTGAATGTCGCTTAGTGGATGGCTCCACTACCCTGTATCTGGCCCTTGCGGGACTTTTGGCCGCAGGATTGGATGGGATCAAGCAGAAAGCCGATCCGGGCGATCGCATTGATGCCAACCTCTTCACCCGTGCCGCCGAGTTCCCTCACCTGGAGACATTGCCAGGGAACTTGTATGAGGCATTGCGATCGCTCCGGCAAGACTCCCTGCTGATGAATACCTTGGGTGAACTCGGTGCTAACGTGTTCTTTGAATTTAAAGAACACGAGTGGAATACCTTTTGCTCCCAAGTGACGGACTGGGAGTTACAGCAGTACATTAATATTTAATATTTAAACCAAAAGTCTTCTTTAATTACAACGATTGTAATTGTTTCAACCAGAGGCGGAGACCCTGAGGGCGATCGCCACAATCCAACTGAGATAAGACCCTAACATCATGAGGCCATAGTCCAACCCTGGTTTTTGTTGGATGAGCCTTCCCCATCCTAAAAAAATGAATGAGCTACCGAGGGAAACTGCAAAAAATAACCCAATTCCACTGATTAAGAACAATCCAAATACGAAGTTATAACCCTCTGTGTCATAGTATGGTCGGTCAAATTCTCTATAGAAGTTTTGTATGGTAAAAATGGACAGTAAAGCGGATGATATCCCTGTAAGGATGACGTTGGCTAAAATGGCTGTACGTCCAAGAACGTAACCAAACTAAATTATGATTCCCCCACTTAGAACAAGTGCTATTTGTACACCTACGCTACTGGAGATTTGTAAGGTATAAATGATGAAAAATGTAAGCAGTAGAAGATGAATATTTCCCAGCAGTAAGGTGGCACTAGGGGACGATCGCTGATATTTTTTTAATGTCAGCCAACAGCAACAATAAATGATGCTCAAAATCAAACTTGAAATCGCTAAATAGGTGATGAATTTATTTGTGGTAAACAAACAGAAACAGCCTAGGATGATGATGATCCATTGCCCTTGAAATAGCCAGAATCGGTCTGGTAATTTTTGTAAGGGGTGGGGCCAAGTTTGGTGATGATCCCGATATTTGGGCTACAAGCATCCCGTGATCATGAGTAATATTCCAATGATTATTAGGGGTACAGTAAAAATAGGGTAAATAGGGGGGCGATCGCTCCCATAAAAATCCCAGAATTTTGTATTATTGGAGGAAGTTGGGGCTTGAGTGCTTGCCAGGAGCTGGATTTCCTACTAAGCCTTGGTGATTAATTTGGACCTCTGCCCGTATGGAGGAGGCTTGAAAGGATTGATTAATGAGGGTGGCGATCGCCTTACCCTCCCCTTGGTGAGCACGCATCCATAGATTGTCCTGCTCCGAATCTTTTGGTAGCATATCTGCCATATTTTAGACCTCAAAATCATTGATCCAAAAAATTTGATGGATTCCAAAAAAATGATGGATTTAGTAAATCTAACGACTCCATATTTGATACTTCTCAAGGGACATATTTGGAAAACGTCGAGAATAAACTTTACCCAGAAAACCAAACGTAATATGTTTCCGTTTGATCGGACCTCCTGCCGTAGCTCACTGATAAAGGATTGAGGCTGATTTCAATAGGGTGATAATTATGTTGAGACGAGCCGCTATGAACAGAGTCAGAATATCAGCCAAATTTGGAGTATGGGATTTTAGTTGCAGGTGCGTGAACCGTTTCTCTGCTTTAACTCAATAGACCTGTCCGAAAATTGGGGTGGCGTACCCACTGCTCCACCCCAATTTTTGGACAACTCTAATGTACAGTGGTGTATTGTTCAAAATACTGATTAGGAAATTTCCCGAATGATTTGAGGTTGGAGATATCGGTTTTGATAGCCATAGGAATTCTTAGTTCTAGCTCGAATGTGATTAGCAATTACCCCCAAGATAGGTGTTCCATAGGCACTCAGTTCGCTTAATGCTTGGGTCGTATTCGAGTACTTAGTTTTTTCAATACTAACAACAAAATACATTCCCTGGGTTTGGGTCGTTAAAATACTAGCATCCGTTAAACCCAGGGTATGGGGCGCACCATAAATAACTAAATCATATTGGGATTTTAAGGCTTGCATCAACTCTTTCATGCTCACTGATGCTAGTAGACGACTATTCCCAAATGAAGGGGTACCTGCTGGTATAACAAAAAGATTGTTGGTCGCAGTTTGTAATATGTCCTCTATACTGACATTCCCATTCAAAAAATCTCCTAAGCCTTTAGTGTTATCCAATCCAAATTGTTGGTGTAATATGGGACGGTATAAATTAGCATCTACCACTAACACCTTTTTGCCAACCGCCGCAACAGTTTGGGCTAGGTTTTGGATGATTGTAGCTTTACCATCACCGGGTTCCGGGGAACTGATTACTAGGGAGCGGATGGTCATCTCTCCGGTTGTGGGGTTTTGCAATGAAAGGTAAAGGGAACTAAACGCTTCCATAAAAGAAATTGCACGAGGGGAGAGGGCAGAGGGGCGGTCGCCATTGCCTTCATGGATTAAAGGGGTGGTTCCCAGTTTGGCTACAGCCTCTAGATCTGTAGCCTTGCAAAACGGAATGACCCCAGCCAACGATAAATCCAGGCGATCTTGAATATCTTCCGTTGTAAAGAACCGATCCTGTATTTTCTCCAGCGCAAAGGCTAACCCCAAGCCCAACATGCCACCTCCCATAAAGGCGACGACGACGACTTTGGGAGACTGGCGATAGGCGACTGGGTTGCCTGATTCATCTCGGTCCAGCACAGGTGGAGACACAATTTCCCAGGGAATTTCGGTTTGAGCCGATTCAATTTTTAATAATTCTCGCTGATTTAACAACTGGTCTAACGTCCGCTGGGCAATGTCTAAATCTCGCTCAATTTCACTGTATCGACGAGACACTCCTGGAAATTGATCCAGTTCTTGAATGACGGCTTGTTTCTCAGCGATAATCTCTTCGCGGCGGGCTTCTAGCACCTCAATTTGGTTAGTGGTTTCTAAGAGTTGACGGGTCAAATCCAAGCGTAGGGAATCTTGAAATACAAACTCCTGGGGACTAACAGGCTGACCAGTAATAATCTCAGCCTCATTCCGTAGTAGTTGTTCAATTTGGTCTCGCCGTTGGGTCAACCCCTGCACCACAGGGCTTGCTGGACTAAAACGCACTGATTCAGTTCTGATTTCACTTTCTATTGTTTCTAGTTCGGTTAATAATGCCTGATACTTAGGGTTTTGGCTTAAGGTTGATGCTGTAAATGCCTCACTGGGGGTCGCTTCTAGTTGCTGGGTTAGCTGTTCCTGTAACGCTTGGCGCTCACTCAACTCTTGGTTAGTTGCGAGTTCCATATCCTCAATTAATCCGATGCGCGTCGTTAGCCGTTCCCCCCGTTGTTCGGGATCAACAATACTAAATTGCTGTTGGAGTGCCTGGAGTTGATTTTGTAATAAACTGACGCGCTTTTCTATTTCAGGTCGCTGGACCTCAATAAATTGAATGCCTTGGCTAAACTGGGTTTTGCGATCTTCTAAACTGTACTGTAAGTACCGATCAGCGGTAGCCTTGAGGACATACTCTACTAAGGTTGGGTCTCCGCTTTCATAGGAAATTCCAATAATTTTAGTTTCACCTAAACGGGTTTCACCTAAGCGGTCTACACTCAAAAACCGTTCTAAGTTTTGCTCTTGAAAGTCGGCATATTCCGGCGATTGCTCTCGCACACTAGCGGCAATATCTCTCAATAATGGTGGACTTTTGAGAATAGTCAATTGTGTGGCGTAATCCGTCCCACCTCGGACATTTGTACCTCGTGTTAAGGCGGTTGGATCAGCTAATTCTCCTTGGGTTGTAACAGGTTCGATTAATATTTCAA
>JAYKIC010000583.1:0-5334 GCA_035284985.1 Leptolyngbyaceae cyanobacterium | reverse complement strand
GCATCAGCGGCGACGATACTTTGGGGGTAGCCCCATGGGAAAATAGCTCAGTGCCAGGGTCTAATTGAGGGAGTAGGGAGTTGGTCTTCTAACGAAGGTTGGCTCCCTATTCCTTTTGGGCTTTGCTTTTTTCACTTAAAAACCAGCTTATCAATAACGTGTGTACGCTATTAAGTAGCTGGTTTTGAGACACTCCTAATTTTTTAGGGCAAAGAAATGGTTAAAATCTGGCAAAAACTTACCAGTTGGGGTTACGGCGATAGTTACCGCCTCCGCTGTTACCGTTACGGCTACCGCCCCCATTGTTATCCCGAGGTTTAGCTTTGTTAACCTTCATCTCGCGACCCATCCATTCGGCCCCGTCAAGGGCCTCAATGACGGCAGTTTCTTCGGCTTCAGCAGACATATCTATGAAGGCGAAGCCTCTAGGTCTACCAGTTTCACGGTCCATGGGTAAACTAACCCGACTAACCGTGCCATATTCACAGAAGACTTGTTGCAGGTCTTCTTTTGTAACATCGTATGATAAGTTACCAACATAAACGGACATAACACCATCTCCTTAAGTTGACGAACAAGTGTAACGAGTTAACCGGAGATGGAGCTGTAACGGAAATCGAAAATGAAATTGAAACAAGCTGACTCTACCGAAAAATAACTCTAGACTAACGACACCACGCTAACATATCTAACAGCAAAGCTGACGCAAAATTATGTTGAAAATCATAAGAAGTTGAGTTGTGAGATAAATCCGTGCTTATTTGGGTCAGGTGGGAAGGCTTCGATCCAACTCTTTTGATAGGTTGAAGGCATCATGGATGGTTTTAAGGGCTGGGATACCATCTACTTTGCTGACCACGCAACTTAGCTTGATTTCTGAGGTACTAATCATTTGGATATTGATTTGTTCTGCTGCTAGTGCTGCAAACATTTTTGCTGCAACGCCTGGACAGCCAATCATGCCGATGCCGACGATGCTAACTTTGGCGATCGCTTCATCAATTGTAATATCCCCACAGCCTAGGTCGGATGCGATTGACCTTAGGAGGGCTTGAGCGGTTTGGGCATCGTCTTGGGCTACAGTAAAAGCGATATCACGGGCTGGAGTGCCGTTTACAATACGACAGCGCTGGGATTGAATGATGGTATCTACACTGATGTGATGATGGGCTAACAATTCAAAGATGCGGGCGGCCATGCCTGGGCAATCGGGAATGGCATGGATGGCGACGCGGGCTTGCTTCAGGTCTAATGCTGCTCCTCTGACGGGTGGACGGTTGCTTCGGTCACTGGTGTCGGCAGATGTTGACGAGGAGCTAGAAGCGGCTGGAATCGGAGAGTGGGCTATGTTAAAGGTTTGACAGAGGGCGGCAACGGCGCGATCGCAGTCTTCTAGGTGAATGGTACAGCTTACCTTGACTTCCGATGTGGAGATCATCTGGATATTAATATTGGCCGCTGCCAGGGCCAAAAACATTTGGGCCGCTACTCCAGGGCGACCAATCATCCCCGCACCGACAATGCTGATTTTTGCCGTTTGCCGTTCGACTAAAACATGGGGCTGATCGGTGGTATGAGGCAGTGGCTGGAGAGACGGAGGCTCTGAAGGGAGGGCATGGCCAAACGCCTCTGCAACAGCTTCAGTCCGATCCAAGCAATCTCGATTGACAGTGAAAGCGATGTCATTGGTATTGCCATCGTGAATGGATTGGATAATGAGATCGACATCGAGATCTTTGGTGGCAACATTGCTAAATAGCTGAGCCGCGATGCCAGGGCGATCGGGAACATGCAGTAGGGCGATTTTGGCTTGGTGGGTGTCTACCTCAATGGCATCAACAGCTTGGGCAAGCTCTAAGCCTTCTAAGGAGCGCGGTTGGGGGGTAGGCGAGATCACCTTAGTGCCCGGATCATCGGTCCAACTAGACCGCACCACTAGGGTAACACCGTAGTTGCGGGCAATTTCGACTGCACGGGGATGGAGTACTTTCGCCCCCAAGCTAGCTAACTCTAGCATTTCGTCACAGGTAATTTCCGGCATCAATTGGGCATCAGGGACGATGCGGGGATCGGTGGTCAAAATACCGGGTACGTCGGTGTAAATCTCGCAGGCAGAGGCATTGAGGGCAGCGGCGAGAGCGACAGCCGAGGTGTCAGAACCGCCCCGACCCAGGGTTGTGATTTCTAAATCGTCGCTTTGGGCAATGCCTTGGAACCCCGCGACCACCACGACTTTACCTTCATCTAGGTATCGTTGGAGGCGATCGGTGCCGATGGTAAGGATACGAGCACGGGTATGGGCCGTTTCGGTGACAATGCCGACCTGTGCGCCCGTAAGGGACACCGCAGGTTGACCGAGTTCTTGAATAGCCATGCTTAGAAGGGCTATAGACACTTGCTCTCCGGTGGAGAGTAACATATCCATTTCCCGATGACAGGGAGTGGAGGAGACTTGATGGGCTAGGCTGACTAATTGATCAGTACTTTTACCCATGGCCGATACGACGACGACGACGGATTTGCCTGTCTGAACGGCTTGAACGACCCGTTGGGCTACGGCTTGAATCCGTTCTACCGAACCGACGGATGTGCCCCCATATTTCTGTACAATCAATGCCATGGTTCACCCCCCTACCACTTTGATAAAAATCCCATGAAACCCATACAGATAGGTACTATACCCTAGCATGAGTGTAACGGATTTGTGGGCGGTGGAGAAAACGAACATGCTATGGGGGTTGGACGAGCTTGGTGGTGGTTTGTGGCTTCTTATCGTTTACTGGATGGTCTTTGGTCAAGGGTACGAATGCGGATTGTGAATAAATTACTGCAATTATCACGGTGGATTGACGCTGTGAGTGAATGGGTGGGGCGCGTGGCCTACTGGTTGGTTTTGGCGATGTTGGGAATTGGTTGTTGGAATGTGGTGGGGCGCTATATCGGGCAATTATTGGGGCGTTCCTTTAGCTCTAACAGCTTGATTGAGGCTCAATGGTATTTATTTAGTTTTATCTTTTTGCTGGGAGCTGCCTATACGCTCAAGCACAATGACCATGTGCGGGTAGATATGTTTTATGCGCGCTGGTCCAACAAACGCAAGGCACTGGCGAATTTGGTGGGAACCGTGTGGTTTTTGCTGCCGTTTTGTGTGCTAGTCATTATGTTTTCTTGGAAGGTGATTCTAGCTTCGTGGCAGAGTTGGGAGATGTCCCCGGACCCTGGCGGGCTACCCCGGTATCCGATCAAATCGATGATTATTGTTAGTTTTGTGAGCTTGATTGCCCAAGGGGTATCGGAGGGGATTAAGGCGATCGCCCTTCTCACCGATCACCTCCCTCCACCTGCCGAACCGCATCGGGCCGAGATTGGTTCCGCCAATGAATCAGATTTGGGAGGTCAGCCATGAGTGCGATCGCCGATTGGCTAGGGCCTGCTATGTTTGCAGGGGCACTGCTGCTCTTGTCGTTGGGCTATCCGGTCGCTTTTTCATTGGGTGGGGTAGCGGTGCTATTTGCCCTGATTGGCATCAGCCTGGGGGTATTTGAACCCGTGTTCTTGACCGCGATGCCCACCCGTATTTTTGGCATCATGAACAACTTTACGTTGTTGGCCATACCCTACTTTATTTTCATGGGGTCGATGCTAGAGTCATCGGGGATTGCCGAAAATTTGCTAGAAACCATGGGGCAGGTGTTTGGCCGGATTCGGGGGGGATTGGCGATCGCTGTCGTTGTCGTTGGTGCTTTACTGGCGGCCACCACCGGAGTTGTGGCCGCCACCGTCGTGACCATGGGCCTGATTTCCTTGCCTACCATGTTGCGCTATGGCTATAACAAAGAGTTATCGGTGGGGGTAATTGCCGCCTCTGGTACCTTGGGGCAAATTATTCCTCCCAGCATCGTCTTAGTGGTATTAGCCGATCAATTGGGCGTTTCAGTCGGTGATTTGTTTATCGGTTCCCTGATTCCTGGCCTACTGATGGCTGGGGCATTTATTCTCCATGTTGTTGTGATTGCCATCGTGCGCCCCGATTTGGTTCCTGCCCTGCCACCGGAGTTGTTGGCTGTTCAAGGCAAGCGACTGTTGCTCAAAGTGGGACAGGTGATGGTACCGCCATTGGTGTTGATTTTATTGGTGTTGGGCAGCATTTTCTTTGGAGTTGCCACCCCTACGGAAGCGGGTGCCCTGGGTGCCCTAGGGGCGTTGGTGTTAGCCTGGGCCAATGGTCAATTGAGTGTTAAAAGTTTACGGGAGATCTGCGATCGCACCCTCCGTACCACCAGCATGGTGATGTTTATTTTGTTGGGGTCTACCGCCTTTAGTTTGGTCTTTCGGGGCTTGAGGGGCGATCGCTTCATTAATGAAGCTCTGGTTAATCTGCCTGGGGGGCAAGTTGGTTTTCTAATTGTTAGTATGACCACCATTTTTATCCTAGGGTTTTTCATTGATTTCTTTGAAATAGCCTTTATTGTGGTGCCCTTATTTGCCCCCATTGCCGAACAACTATTTGGGTTTGATCGATTAGTGTGGTATGGCGTGATTATTGGCGCGAATATGCAAACTTCATTCCTCAGTCCGCCCTTTGGCTTTGCCCTATTTTATTTGCGAGGGGTCGCGCCACCAGAGATAACAACAGGGCATATTTACCGAGGGATTGTGCCATTTATTCTGTTGCAGCTTGTCGTACTAGTGTTGATTATTGCGGTGCCCCAGTTAGTGGAAATGTTGCTTTAGCAAAGGTAAAGTCTGTTCCATTCGTTACCATCCCATAACAGGGGTGCTCTGTATGGGGATAAGCTAAATCATAGAGTGTGATTTGCTCGGCTGACATTATTTGAACGATAGTCAGATTATTCCCGTGATAATAAAACGTCAATGTCTCCAAATAGTCCTGTCATGTAATCGTTAAGAGTCTCTACTCCCTCATGATTGGGAAAACCCGTGAGTGCCGCTAGCGCTAGCTCTCGTTCTTTTAACGCAGCCCAAATGAGAAATTCTTGAGTGCCAATTTCGTCTAATATTTGCTTAATTTGGCTCTCATGATTAGCAAAATTACCGCTAGTTACCAAAAATTTAAGTTCTTCTTGATGGGGATGGTTAGTGGTTAAACCGTATAGTAAAGCAAGCGTAATTTTGCCTTGTGCTAAATCAGTTTTGCCATCAGTACACCAAATCGATTCCATATCATTCAAAACTTGTAAAGCTAATCCAAGATGATAGCCAAAAGCGCCACAGGCATCAATTAAACTTGTATTTTTAGTCCCCACTAAAGCACCGCATAGGCAACTCGTTTGGTAAGGCCATGCACTTTTTTGTTCAATGGTAAACCAATAA
>JAYKIC010000582.1:0-5968 GCA_035284985.1 Leptolyngbyaceae cyanobacterium | reverse complement strand
CAACATCGACAAAAGAGACGGAGCCACGAATGCTGTTCTGATTAAAGGCTTTACGCACCATCGCGGCATACTGAGCACGGGTGACGGGGGCATTGGGTTGAAAACTACCATCCGGAAACCCGGCAATAATCTCTCTTGCGGCCAGTTCTGTGATAAATTGTTCTGCCCAGTATCCAGAAGGCACATCGATGAAACGAGTTTGAGCATGGGCCGGGGCCGTTCTAATCAAAGGAGCTGCCGCGCTAGCGCTCAATCCCAACATAACCATCAAAGCAGCACTAGATCGAAAACCGGAGAAATTAGACATGGTAAGTATACTCCAAGAATAAATGATGGCAATGCCACTCAAAAGGCACCTTAATCAGCTTTCAATGACTGTATTGAAGAACATAAGTTTCAAGAAGTTTCAGGCCTTATGACAAAATTCAAATTGTCTGAGACAGTGCTGGGTGCGCCCTGCCCGATGATTGATGTTTTCAGCAGGCGATCTATCCTATCTCATCTCATCACCCCAAACCGACCTTTAGATCGTAAAGTTACTACGACTGAGATCAGCGACATCCACCCGATTGAGAATGACAATGGATTTGAATTGATCGGGATTATCATCACCATTGGCGGCAAGGCTGACAACA
The DNA here is from genome assembly GCA_035284985.1 of Leptolyngbyaceae cyanobacterium. Classification (GTDB taxonomy): domain Bacteria; phylum Cyanobacteriota; class Cyanobacteriia; order CAKZMO01; family CAKZMO01; genus JAAHGY01. Next base: position 5,333 of record JAYKIC010000582.1, on the reverse strand, counting down.
GTGCGATTTCTCTCTTGTTCTAGCAATACATAATCCTTGAGTGGTTGATTACTATCGAAGGCGTTGTCAGCGAAAATGGCGCTGAAATCTAAGGTCTCCCGCTTCACATTGAAGTCCCGCAGGATGTCCAAGCGATCTTTAATCGATTCAAAGACGTAGGTGTCGGTGCCTCTACCACCGATGAGAATGTCATTCCCTCGCCCGCCTGTGAGGATGTCATCTCCCTTCTGGCCCTGAAGGCGATCGCGCCCCTTCGCCCCGTCAATCGTGTCATCCCCCTCACCTCCCAGGATTTTGTCATCCCCCTTTTGGCCTTGGAGATCATCATTGCCAGCGCCACCAAATACTTTGTCGTTGCCACTCCCTGCCACAATGATATCATTATCGCCGATGTTGGAGGATCGGGCTGTGTCTCCTTGAAGCACATCATCGCCATCAAAGCCTTGGATAAAGTCTTCATTATTGCTGCCCACTAAAACGTCCTTCTGATCACTGCCGTCAACGTCATCAAAAATCGTGGGGGTGACAAGGATTTGATTGATGATGGTGGGGGTACGGGAGGCGATCGCCCCAGCATCCGCCGCTAAATCCAGATTAGTGTAGGGATCAATGCCGTAGGTAGTGATGGTTAAGGCTTGGGTATCGGCATCAATTTCAAACTCGGTCCAGCCAAAGGTGTGGGCGTTGATATAGTCACCCTGAACCACCGTAGCGTTAATGGTGGAATCCTCTAAGCCAATGGGACTGTAACCCAAATCTATCAATTGGGCATCCACATAGGATTTCACCAATTGATCCTTGTCATCGCTACTAGAGAGGGCAGTGTATTCGTTGATAAAGTCTGGGTCAAAGCTAAAGGCAGCGGTGGCGGGACCATAGGGGGCACCAAACACCTGATTAAAGGGCGGAATCAAGAAGGGCAGGTTAATTTCATAGGCGACGGGACCAACCATCACGTCAAATACACTGGTGCTGATTTGCTCTCCACCTGCGCTTTCCTGGTAGGTGACATTGTTGATCACGTTACCGTGAAAATCTGCACTAACGAAGACCACATTATCAATGTCATTCTCTTCGATAAATTTCAGGATTTCTGTCCGCTCAGCGTTATAGCCTTCCCAGCGTTCCCCGGCTACAGCCAAGCCAAAATTTTGCATCGGTACGCTGGACATGACGAATTTCCAGGTGACACCAGCCGCTTCCGCCGCCAGCAAATCGGTTTTGAACTGCTCTAGTTGGGCGTTGCCGAGGAGAGTGCGATCGCCATCAAAGCTTTCCTCAAAATAAGCCGCCAATGCCTCATCCGTCGCACTAGCCCCCGGAGCCGTGAGCGGCGCATCCCGAAACGATCGGGTATCTAACACAAAAGAAGCCGCATCACTCCCAAAGGTGCTATAGCGGTATAAATCGGTTTCATTGGCCGTGCGGTCATCCCCCGTGTCCCCCGTACTGAGGGAACGAAGGGGGTTAAATTCCTGAAACGCCTGGAGGCCGCTATCGAAGACAGTGGTGTCATTAACGAATACACCCGCATCTCCATCAAACAGGCTGTTAACCTTATCCGTCCCTAAAACAGCCCCTCCTGCGAAGTCATTAATAATTTCATGGTCATCCCAGGTTGCCAGCAGGGGAGCCGTTTGCCGCAACGCCGCAAAGGGATTACTGCCAAAGCGCTCGGAATAAACTTCATTATGCTTGAGGCGAAATTCCGATAGGGTACTGGCCACGGCCACCCCTGGCAGAACAGGGGTTTCCACGTCGGCGTAAACCGTATCCCCCAGCAATACAAAAAAGTCCAAATCCCGTTCGGCGGCATTGGCAATGGCTGTAAAGGGAGCCAGTTGTCCTTCCCAATCAGCAAACGTCCCAAATCGCAACCCAGCTTTATGGTCGAGGGTCGCAGGGGTACTGAATTGTCCTGTGGTGGATATCCCCGCTGTATTTGTTACCCGGTAAACGTAGTCGGTGTTAGCATCCAAACCAGTAATGTCCACCTGAACCGGAACATCAGCATCGGTAGCCGTGACCGTTTGAGTTGCCGCAATAGTGGAAAATGAAGCGTCGGTTGCAACTTCAAATGTAACCTCACCCAGTACGGTGCTGCGGGTCCACAACACTACGGAATCAGCCGTTACGTCTCCAGATGCTACGCCATTGGGAAATTCAGTTGAACTGGGCATTAAGTGGCTCCTGGTAATCTCTAGACAATTGCTTCAGTCTCTATCGGTTCACCATCAGAGGATGCTCCCCTAACGGGAATTGAGTCAGAAGCCTAGGTCCTAGTATTACGGGAATGGCGATCATTTCCAGGCAGACACAGATTTTTTTAAGGAGGCTATGTCACTTTTACAGTCATTATTTAGGATTTTTGAGTAAACCCAGGGTCTTGGAAAAACCCTAGGCTTGAGTAGGTACCCATTAATTTTTGGGCGTGTGGTCCGTGTCAGTGATAATATCCCACGCGGTTTGGGCAGCTTTGGTGAGGCGATCGCCAAAATCCGTCACATCATGCACCAATAGCTGCCAATTTTGCTCCGTTTCCTTTTGCCACTGGTCCAACGCATGACCAATTTCATCCGGTTTAATGGTCCGGTCTTGCTCTAACGCCTCCCGCATCTGCCGTACAGCAGTCAGATAAATTTCACGGGTCATCTCACCCGCCACCTCTGCCTCTTCTAATGCTCGACGGCGAATGGTTTCCAGTAATGCCGTTGTTTCTTCCTGGAGCACCGGATCAAACAAGGTGGGAGTTTCATTACTGTCAGGGGATGGGGGAGTATTGGGGGGAGGGGTAATGGTCATAATGTTGTGTCTCCTCATGGTTTTCAGCAAATGACAAGTCAAAATGACACAGGGTAAAGGGCCATAGACGGTTGTCAATCAAGCCCCTTAAAATGTCAATCGTTGTCGATCTTTAAGGATGGCCCCCAGTTCATGCAGGATCGATCCTCAATTGCTGGGTGAATATGCCCATATACTACCGAGTTCAATTTCGGGATGGCTAGGCCCCATAGTACGGAAAACCTCACTGGTATCAGTACGGCTATCAGTGCGATGGGGGTATTTCCCTATTCTGGCTCACAATACAGTACGCTGACCCTAATACAAAGTTTACAGGCGACTGAATATGGTATCTACAGGTTCATCCCAGTCCCCCCTTTACGGTCAAGTAGCGTTAGTGACGGGGGCGACCCGTGGCATTGGCAAGGGCATTGCCCTTGGGTTGGCCCAAGCGGGGGCGATCGTGTACATTACGGGCCGGAGCGTGAGGCCGGAGGATGCCCCAATGGCGACTGATGGGGTACCCGGGAGTTTAGAAGAAACCCAGGGGGCGATCGCTCAACTCGTCCAAGCATCCCAATCGGGGGGTCAGGGCATCGCCATAGCCACCGATCACGGCGATGACGATCAAGTGCGATCGCTCTTTGACCGCATTGCCTCGGAGCAAAATAATCGCCTCGATATTTTGGTCAACAATGTTTACGCCGGAGTCTCCAAATTACGAGCCACCTACAATGCCAACTTTTGGGACAATGAGGTAGATCTGTGGGATGCCTGCAACCATGTGGGTTTGCGAAGTCACTATCTGGCCAGCCTTTACGCCGCCCGGATGATGGTACCCCGCCAACGGGGGCTGATTTGTACCATTTCGTCTTGGGGTAGTTTAATGCCAATCTTTGGGGTGGCCTACGGAACGGGTAAGGCCGCGTGCGATCGCCTCTCCTTTGAAATGGCGCGAGAACTCAAACCCCACGGTATCACCGCCCTTTCCCTTTGGCCCGGAATCGTTGGCACGGAACATATCACCCAAGCGTTTGTGACCTCCCAAGCCCAATCAAAATCTGATTCCCCCGAAGCTCCTCCCCTTTCCCAACCCCAGGAAGGGATGATTCGGGATCAGTACAACTGGGAAACGCCGGAATTTACGGGACAGGTGCTAGCAGCCCTCGCCGCTGATCCCAAATTGATGCGGCGATCGGGCAAAGTGAACATTGTGGCTGAAATGGCGAAAACCTATGGGGTTCAAGATAAAGAGGGTCGGCAACCTGCGTCATTGCGATCGCTCCGTTTCATTTTGCCCTTTGCTATCCCCAGTTTCCGAGCCAAGGCCAGTTGGATTCCCGATTTAAAGATGCCTTGGTGGGTATTGCTGCTGACAGCACTGGCTTCTCCTAAGTTATTCAGGGGCTAGGCAGTGGCGATCGCATTTTTCAACAGTTGTTTCATGAATGTCTACTGTAGTAAAAATAAGTTGACGGTAAATTAAGGCTAAAGGATATCTTTGGTCTTAATTTACCGCATACTAGAAGGCTCTGCCGTTAAACCTCAATCATTCGTTAGCATTTGAGCCAATACTTGGAACCATATCGGACTCAACCTCAACTGGACTGACCGGAATCGGCTCTTCCGTAATATTCGTTGAAAAGTAAATATGACCTAGCGGTTGCTCCTCATACACTCGCTGGGTCATTTGCCAACCTGGATTAAGGTAGATTTTCATGATTTCTCCAGGGATCAAGCCATGGGACGATCCAATCGTATGAACCGGATCACCTGCTAACTCAGGCATGGCTTGCAGCAAAATTTCTGAATCAGTGGTTGTTAACTGTAGACGATAGCGCATTCCCAACTCTTCTCCGTTAATCCGAAGCGAGTAGCCATTGGAGTCTGTGGAACGTCCGCAAATATCCGTAAAATCAAAATCCAACATATGGGCCTCCACCCTTGCAGGAATGCTAGCTTGCTCAGACCAACAGGGGCGATCATTGCTAATTTGGTAGTAAATATTGAGGGAATATCGACCATTGATACGGGGTAGCGCTACAGCAATAATGGCCTGATCAATGGTGCGTTCCTGAAAAGCACCTTTTTGTGGCATATGCTGTACGGCTGATGCAGCATCCTTTAACTGTGGCCCAGAGGATGCTATGGCTTGTTGGCAAAAAACATCAGTCGGGACTAATAAACCTGCCGCAACCACAAATGTTGCAGTGATGCCCTGTACCCATCGATCAGTGACGGAACGGTTAAGAAAACAAACAAACATGGCTCTACTCCTTCAATCATAGAGTGTGGGGAAATTTGATGTTAGAGTTGCTTGGAATGAAGCTAGGATAATTCCGCTGATTCCCTATCGCCATCAAAGTTAGTTTTAAGTAGCGACTCAACAGTGTAAGGTCTCAAGGGCTACGTAAAAAAGCTTTAGCTAAGTAGGTGGGCTGAATTAAGGTTAAGATAGAAAGTTGTATCTAGTGGTTCAAGATGCCAGCTCCCTTACGGGTCGTCCTTAATACAGAAGAAGAGCGTACCTTGAGTGAATTGAGAAAAGCTTC
>JAYKIC010000581.1:0-5242 GCA_035284985.1 Leptolyngbyaceae cyanobacterium | reverse complement strand
GGGGCGATCGCCCACCATCCCACCAAGGATCAGTTAATAGAAATCATTATGGACCTAGGTCGCCAGCCGGAAGTGCGATTCCCCGATCGGGCCGAGTACCTGTCCGACGAACTGGTTACAGCGGCAGATCTACGCCTTTGTGTAGAACAAATTGGCCAATTCAGCGGGGATAATCGGGCCGGAATTGAGCGCACCCTCCACCGTATCAGCGCCCTGCGGAATCGGGCTGGGGAAGTGATTGGCCTCACCTGCCGCGTCGGACGGGCCATTTTTGGTACCATTGGCATGATTCGAGACTTGGTAGGTTTGGGTCAGTCGATTTTGCTATTGGGTCGCCCTGGAGTGGGCAAAACGACGGCCCTGCGGGAAATTGCGCGGGTGCTGGCGGATGATTTAGGCAAGCGGGTGGTGATTATCGATACCTCCAACGAAATTGCTGGAGATGGGGATATTCCCCACCCCGCCATTGGTCGAGCACGGCGGATGCAGGTGGCTCGACCGGAATTGCAACACCAAGTGATGATTGAAGCAGTCGAAAATCATATGCCGGAAGTGGTGGTGATTGACGAAATTGGTACGGAGTTGGAAGCCTTAGCAGCCCGGACCATTGCGGAACGGGGGGTGCAGTTGGTGGGAACAGCCCACGGCAACCAAATTGAAAACTTGATTAAGAATCCGACCCTTTCTGACCTGGTGGGGGGAATTCAATCGGTCACATTGGGGGACGATGAAGCCCGTCGCCGGGGCAGTCAAAAAAGTGTGCTGGAACGCAAAGCCCCACCCACTTTTGAAATTGCCATCGAAATGCTGGAGCGCTATCGCTGGACCGTCCACGAAAATGTGGCCAATACGGTAGACAGCTTGTTGCGAGGCCGACGACCCAATCCCCAGGTGCGAACGGCCACCAGTTCCGGCAAGGTGGAAGTGAGCCGGGAAGACCCCAGTGCTCCCTATCCGCCCAATGCTCCCCTGACCAGCGAAACAGATTGGCCAGAAGGCGGGGGGCGATCGCTCAAAAAAAATCGAGGCTGGCGCAGTTCGGGGCGGATGAATCCATTACCCTCCTCTGATCAAGCGGGTGTGAATGGGATTCCCCTCTCCACGGCCCCCATCACCCCCCCCAGCCCCCACCAACAATTTGATCGATTACTCCACGAATCGTTTCATCGATCCGGGCAATCCGCTGAAATGGTAGGCCAACCTCTAGAGCAGGGGATTATACCTGCGGCCCAGGAGCCAGACACATTAGAACTTGGCCCCAATGGGGAAGACTTGCCGCTCCACGTCTATCCCTATGCCGTCAGCCGCCATAACCTGGAGCAGGTGATCCAAACCTTGAAAATGCCCATTGTCATCACCAAGGACTTGGATGAAGCAGATGCGGTGTTAGCGTTACGGAGTCATGTTAAAAATCATTCCAAGCTGCGCCACTTAGCCAAAGTGAGGCAGTTACCCATTTACACCGTGAAAAGCAACAGTATGCCCCAGGTAATTCGGGGACTCCAGCGATTGCTGCGACTTGATGATACGGATATGGGCGATTCAGTCAATCTGACCCTATTCAGCAAACATGGGGATGAGAACGAGTTGGAAGCCTTGGAGGAAGCTCGGTTAGCGGTTGAACAGATTGTACTGCCCAAAGGTCAACCCGTGGAACTTTTGCCCCGTTCCGCGATGATTCGCAAAATGCAACATGAATTAGTGGAGCATTATCGGCTCAAATCCTCCAGTTTTGGGGAAGAACCCAATCGCCGTTTGCGGATTTATCCGGCCTAATTGGGCAGCTAGGGCGATTGGATCTGCTACAGAGCTTGAATCTGCTACAAAGGAGGGATGTGAATATTCTAATTGTGGAAGATGAGGCTGAAATTAGCCAACTGATTCAGCTTTATCTGGAAAAAGAGGGGTTTAGCTGCCATATCTGCCGAGATGGGTTGACGGCGATCGCCCAATTTGAAGCCATACAACCCGATTTGATTATCTTAGACCTAATGCTGCCAGGATTAGACGGGCTGGAACTTTGTGCCCGAATTCGGCAAAAACCAGGGGCAAAAGATCCCTATATTCTGATGCTAACGGCACGGGGGGAAGAACTGGATCGAATCATTGGGCTATCGACCGGGGCCGACGACTACATGGTGAAACCTTTTAGCCCTAGGGAATTGGTCGCACGGGTACGGGCACTACTGCGACGGACCCTACGCCAAGGCGGTCAAAGCCAGGGGTATCGCAGCTCTCACTTTTTCGTGGATGTGGATCAACGGCTGGCTCAGCGATCGCTCCCGGATCAACCAGAAGAGAACCTAGATCTGACTACGCTAGAATTTGACTTACTAGCCACCTTTATGAGTTATCCCGGTCGGGTCTGGAGCCGGGGTCAGTTAATTGAAAAATTGTGGGGTAGCGACTTTTTTGGGGATGAGCGGGTGGTAGATACCCACGTTGCCCGACTCCGCAAAAAACTGGAACCCGATCCGTCCCATCCCCAATTTGTTAAAACGGTGATTGGGGTGGGGTACAAGTTTGAAGATGGCTGAACCCTCTAGATTAGATCTTTAGATCTCTCGATAAATCCTCTCAACATCCGATACTAAACACGACACTGGAGCAACATGACAAAACTGGGATTGCGATCGCGCCTATTTTGCTCTCATTTATTAGTCATGCTCGTCGGACTGTTTACCCTAGTCGTCATTGGCAAAGTCTCTTCCCCCCGTTTTTTTGTAATTTATCTGCAACGGATCGAAGTAGATGGCTACTCCATTAGTCAAGTCAAAACTCGCCTGATGAAAGGGTTTGAGTCTGCTTGGAGTCGCGGAGCCTTATGGTCCCTCGCCGTTGGAGCGACCACGGCGGGCGGCTTAAGCTATTTGCTCTCTCAGCGGATTGTACGTCCCCTGATTCAAATGGAAGCCATCACCCAAAAACTGTCCGCTGGCCAACTGGATGAGCGGGTTCCCCCCAGTGAAATCCCTGAACTCAATCGCCTAGGGGCAGGCTTTAACCAAATGGCCGCCAGATTGGAAGGAGTAGAACAACGTCGCCGGGAATTAGTCAGCGATCTAACCCACGAACTCCGCACGCCCCTAACTATTTTGGATGGCTATCTCGAAGGACTGAGTGATGGCACCATTGAAACTTCCCCAGAAATTTACGATTTACTTACCCGTGAAACCAAACGCATCCGCCGTTTAGTGGACGATATGCAGGAACTCTCCAAAATGGAAGCGGGTTATTTACCCATTCACGCCAAAGCTATTTCTCTCGAACCCTTGTTGGATCTCTTGCTGCAAAAATTTTCTGAACAATTGCTCAGTGACGAAAGCCCAGTGCTAGATATGGATTATGAACCCGATACGCCCAATGTCCTAGCCGATCCGGCACGGGTAGAGCAAATTCTAGTAAATTTAATTGGCAATGCCATCCGCTACACCCCCTCCGGCTTTATCAAGATTCGAGTTTGGAATGAACGCCCTTGGGTTTGGGTGGCGGTAGTTGATACAGGGATGGGGATTGCCCCTCAGGATTTACCCCATGTGTTTGAGCGATTTTGGCGAGCCGATCGTTCCCGCGATCGCCACTCTGGGGGCACAGGCATTGGTCTTGCCATCTCCAAGCGGTTAGTGGAACTTCAAGGCGGCACCATCACCGTGCAAAGTGAACTGCATAAAGGTAGTATCTTTCGCTTTTCCCTGCCCATTGCCGAGTAAGCAGGAGTTAACCGCCGTTATCCGCGAATTCTCCGGTCTCACCATTTAAAGTCCAGTCTTGATGCAATTGTAGGGCAGAGGCCCACACTCGATAGCCATTATCGTTGAGGTGCAACCCATCGGTGGTCAAATCTAGCCGCAAATTGCCCTCTGGGTCGCTAAACAAGGGTTGCAAATCGAGATAGTAAATCGATTCGTCCGCCGCAAGCTGGGCCAACTGTTGATTCAGATCACGAATGCGCTCATTAGAAATGGCTAGCAGCCGTTCTTTGCCCTCCCAAGTACTGCGATCGCCCGCATGGGGCAGAATAGATTGCAGCACAATGACCGTGTCGGGATGCATTTCTTTTAAATCTTGGATAATCAGGCGATTATTAGCCAAGACCGTTTCATCCCTCACCTCCCGGATCAAATCATTGACCCCAATCATCAGGTATATCACCGTCGGGTCAGTATCGCCGAGCAAATCTAGGCGCTTGAGTAATCCAGCACTGCCTTCGCCGGAAATGCCCTGGTTTAACCACGTCACATCGGAGGGCAATAACTCGTAGGGAAACCACAAACTAATGGAATCCCCCAACAGCACATACAGACGATCAGGAGGATTGTTAGCGATCGCCACTGCCTCCCGCTCTAGCTGTTCCACCCATTCCTGATAGGTCCAGCGATGTTGTGGTCCAAGTTGCAACGATTCATCGGTATTTCCCGTTTGACCCTCATCCTCAGGATTAATCCACTGGGAGGGGGGAGTCGGCAGATAAGGAATATTATTTTCAGTAGCCACAGCCGATGATGACGAGAGATTGAGGGGAAGGCGATCGCGCCATACCCACATCAATCCAACGCCCAAGCATATATTCATCCCCAGCGACAACAGCAACAACCTAGAAAAGCGGCGAGGTTGAGGCGCACTAACCGAAAATCTGCGCGATCGTTGGGATGATCGCCGCCAATTATAAAGCTGGCTATCCATAGCGAGTCAACGTTTGTCTTCCATCACAACACAATCACACCATCACAGAATGTATCTACCACCACGACTTGGGAAAGTTTACGATATTACAGGGGGTTTGGCCGCACGATGCACAGCCAAACCCCCATTTTTTCGTTGTCAAGCCGATAAGTTTGCCAAGTCGTATAGCACCCCATCCCTAGCTTCAGGAGGAAGTTACAAACTAGAGTTCATATAGTATAGAACCTGCGTATCAGATCGGCTACGCCAGTCAGACGATTTGTTACGAAACACGATTGGTTATCCCACTCTACGATGAGTATGCTGGGATCAGAACCCCAGCTTCTATAAGAAACTAGGGTTCTACGACGATGGCCGTGGATCTTTAGGCTAAAAGTTCCTGCCATTGGGCAGGAACAATAACAGCCAATCGAAGGTGACAATGCTATCCCCGCTCGGAGGGTGCAGCAGCAGGAACACTATTTGCATCCTTGACAAAGCCGCTGTACGCTTCCATGCCATGCTCAGCAATGTCCAGACCAATCAACTCATCTTCCTCTGAGACTCGGATACCCACGGT
>JAYKIC010000580.1:0-8077 GCA_035284985.1 Leptolyngbyaceae cyanobacterium | reverse complement strand
CATGGATGGCCCACTGTTCCAGTAATTCACGACTTTGCTGAATCTGGGTAGCGATCGCCGTTGGCATCGTTGCTCCATCCCCGGTTGCATATTGAGCCAGATGGGCTAAAGTCCGATATAGATGGAATGGGGCGATTTCAAACAGGGCAGCAGCAGCGGCAATGTATTGATTGGCTTGGGCAGCAGCGGCAATCGCTTCATCGTATTGTTCAAACAAATAAGCCAGCAATAACTGACAGAAATAGGCGTGGAAAATGCCAGTTTTTTCCTGTTGATTTTGCTTGAATTGTTCCAGAATTTCAGTAGTGAAGCGATCGCCCGATAATTCAGTCGGACTAGCGGATTTACCCAACAAATTCAACGTGGCTTGATGATAAATATTGTTATGGAAGAGAGCGGAATCCTGCTTAAATTGGGTAATCGTTTCAGCGGATATTTCAAATTCCTGTTCAAGAGAATCCAGGGGATGACCCATGCAAAATAAATGCTCACATCGCACTAAAATGGCCCATCCCGCAAACTCCACATCGCCACTTTCGCGCCCTCCCTGACAGGCCATCAGCAGCGGCTCCAGGGTTTCCCGCACATGACGCTTCCAGTGAACCACCATACAGTTGACCATGAACACGGTTTTAGGTCGAATATCCACCACATGATAGTCATCCAGCAATCGCAGGGCCAACTGACCAAATTCATACCCCTGCTCTAGGCGACCAAAGGCTCCACATAGCAGGGTGCCGTACCAGGCATAGACAAAAGCGGCAAGGGGGATATGACCGTGACCGATCAGTAATTGTACTTGCTTGGAAACAATGGCAGGCAGGTAAACCGGAACCCCCACATAGGCAGCAGAATTGGCACTGGAGAGAATTTGCACAGCGGCTTGGTGTTGGGGTGCCCTCATGGCCGGGAGATCGGCCAAGGCGGCGGGGGATCGTCCGGCCAACGCTGTATCGATGGCTTCAATTTGAGCCAGCGGATGGGCCACATCATCCCCATCCAAGGAAATACCGAGTAAATGGGCCACATCAATGGCAGTGTTGACCGCTTCTTGAAATAACCCCTGGGCCAGATAGGCTTGGACTTTGATGGCATAGACGGGCACCTTGTCCAAGAGCGATCGCCCTTGCTGTTCCACCGCCGCAATGCGATCGCCCATTGCCCCAAACTCGCCCATGGCGTAGTACGTGGACACCAACTCATGGTGAATCGAGAGGGTCAAATCATAATGCTGTTGCCATGCCGTTTGGCCATCAGATTTCCCCGCCAACAACTCCAAGGCAGTGAGGAAATAGGCGATCGCCCCATCATAGGCGGTGGACTGTTTCGCCTTACACCCCGCCTGAACGTTGAGACGGGCTAATTCCTGTCGCTGGTCCGCCTGTTGAATCAGCGCTATCCCCATGTTTAACTGGTTGACCGTGGTGAACAAGCTCTCCTCGCGGCGATCGCCCTGGCTCGAACCGTCAGTTCCAGGGGCCGTCATTTGTTGTAACAGCAGCATACCCACATCAAAGTGAATCTTTTGTTGCTGTTCCGACGCAATGAGGGCATAAGCTGCTTGCTGAATGCGATCATGACCAAATTTATAGTGGTGAATCACCAATTGTTCATCCAGCCCCGACAGAGCATTGATAAATCCCTTATCCAATGCAGGTTTCAACGCTTGGAATACCGCCACCGGGGAGCGATGACACACCCCGGCCACCCGATCTAAAGAAAACTCCGCACCGATGCAGGCCGCAATTTGGAGGGCTTCCTGGGTGGCAGGGGCCAACTTTTGAATTTTGCCCACCATCAAATCCACCACATTATCGGTGATATCCTGCCGCTCAATCTGAGCCATATCCCATTTCCAGGCCAGGGTTTGTCGATCAAACTGGAGCCAGCCATCGCTGTGGAGCATTCGGAGAAATTCGTTGACAAAAAAGGGATTGCCGCTGGTCTTTTGCTGCACCAGACTGCTGAGGAATTGAACGTCGGTGGGCGATCGCCTTAAAGTATCCGCAATTAATTGATTGACATGGATTTGCTCCAGGGGACGTAACGTAATGGTATTGAGGGTTGCCCCCTGCTGTTGCCAGTAGTTGAGCGCCGCAGTGAGGGGATGGGCACGATCCACCTCATTATCCCGATAGGAGCCAATTACGAGCAAATGCTGGGTTTGTGACTCCACCAACATGAGCTGCATCAGTTTCAGTGTAGCTGCATCCACCCACTGCAAATCATCCAAAAATAAGACCAGGGGATGTTCCACCGAACATACCGCTTGAATCATCCCTTGGAACACCAGATTGAAACGGTTTTGGCGTTCCGTGGCTCCCAATTCCGGGATCGGCGGCTGTGGCCCTAAAATCAATTCCAGTTCCGGCAGCACATCAATGATCACTTGGCCATTCTTACCCACAGCCGTTTGGAGGCGATCGCGCCACGCCTTTAACTCCGCTTCCGGTTCGGTCAACACCTGCTGCACCAGTCCCCGAAAGGCATCCACGATGGCGGAATAGGGAATATTTCGCTGAAATTGGTCAAACTTCCCCGCAATAAAATAACCACGGGCTGCCGTAATCGGTTTATATAATTCTTGGACCAAGGCCGACTTGCCAATGCCGGAATAGCCCGCCACTAGCATCAATTCCGCCGTCCCCACCGTTGCTACCCGGTCAAATGCCGCCAATAGCTGGGCCAGTTCCCGCTCCCGACCGTAGAGGGTTTGGGGAATGTGAAACGTATCGGCCCGATCCTGCTGGGCGAGGAGAAAAGGGGCGATCGCCCCCGTATCCCGCCACTCCTGTAGACAACGCTCCAGATCGGCCTTGATTCCCCAAGCACTCTGGTAGCGATCTTCCGCTGTCTTGGCCATCAGCTTGGTTACGATCCCCGCAACGCTGGCGGGAATGGTGGAATTGACCTGATCCACAGGGGTGGCTTGGCGGGCCAAGTGGCAGTGAACCAACTCCATCGGATCAGTCGCCACAAAGGGCAGAGTACCCGTCAGCAATTCGTAAAATGTAACCCCCAGAGAATAAAAATCAGTCCGATAGTCCAGGGTGCGGTTCATCCGACCTGTTTGCTCTGGTGAAATGTAGGCCAGGGTGCCCTCCAACACCGTGGGACTTTGGAGGACTGGATTTTCTCGCGGCAACACGGTGGAAATCCCAAAGTCAATCAGCTTCACCTGGCGCGTCTGGGGATGAATCAGACTGTTAGCGGAATTGATGTCTTTGTGAATGACGTTACGGGCGTGGATTTCTCCTAAACTTTCGGTAATTTGAATGGCGATCGCCAAAAAATCTTCCAACCCCAAGGGGATCACCTGCCCCAACGCCGATACCATCGCCTGCCTGAGGGAAATGCCGCCAAAATCTTCTAGGGCGATCGCCAATGTACCCGCCTGTTCCTCCAAACCATAGGCCCGAATCACCCCGGCCAGTATCCCCTGTTGATGCAGCGATCGGGTAATCTCATATTCCTGGCGATAGCGCGTCCGAGCCTGACTGGTTAAGGTTTCGGCCTTAAGGATTTTGAGAATTACGGGCTGATCGTTCGATGGGCACATCCCCCGATATACCGTTGAAGTTGTACCATCATGCAAAACCGTTTGGAGCCGATAACCATCAATCGTAATCATTAGCAGTGTTAAGCCGTGTCAAAGGAACCATATTGGTTCTATTTTATCCACGGGTTACTGCCAGCGCTCTCCTTTCGTTCCATTGATTCATTCCCATGGCTAAAAGGACGATGGATGGGGGATCGAGCCAGAAGAACAGATCCGCCTATCTAAGTTTGCCTCGCCCCATGGCGACGGTTCCGTGACGTTCCTCATCGTTCTGGACAGACCTTGAGACAGGGCTGTCATCATTCACAAAAAAAGCACCTAGGTGGCAAAAACCTTGGTGCGGAGACAGTGAGCGAATTGCCTTTAAACCTCAGCATAGAGGCGATCGCACATTTTTATCTAGGTCATGCCTCACCTCATTACAAAGGTTCCCGGTTCAACCAACAAATTAACAATATGATACATAAGTTTATTCAAGCTCAGATTAGGAGGCACGATTGACTGCATTGCCCCTGTTTTTCTAAGGCTGAAATCGGGGATCAAAGATTCGGTTATCGCTCCATCCCTCCCCTATCCAAGCACCACATGTTTACTCCAGAATAGGAGGGAATAAGTGTTCAACGTTTGTTCCCTTAGTTCTTTAGATGACATTTTCCAACTCAAAACTTCACCCATTTGGATGAATTCAAAGTCTGTCATCTTCTAATACACTTAATGCTACGAGAGTATAAAATCGTCATTCACCTCATCTACTTAACCCTAGCTCCCTCAGATGTTTGTCATCAGGGAGCTTAATTACAAGGGTATGCGTGTCGTTGTTTTAGAGTTCAGTGTTTCAGAGTTCAGTGTTTCAGATGTTTTTAGTAGTCAACTATCCCTATTTTACTCATTCTAGTAGCCACTGGTCTTACTGACACGGCGACTTTAACTCACCCTTTCGCGTTACGTTTTGTGTATTGTTGGCATCATTCTTATCGCATCTTAATCTTTAAAAACGTTGCCAACAATATTATTAAACACTTGCCAAAGTTATCGACCCTACTCACAGTAAACCATATCAGTCTTTATTCATCCTATCGCTTGACGAGACACTCGCGCAATCATGCCTATGCAAACTGCTACAGCCAAAGCTAAACCAACCCAACCCCTATTTACTGTTGATATGGTACGCACCTATCTCCATGAGATTGGTCGGGTGCCGCTGTTGACTCATGAGCAAGAAATTGTTTATGGCAAGCAGGTACAACAGATGATGCCGTTGCTTGAATTGAAAGAATCCTTAGGAGCAAAATTAGAGCGGGACATTACTGACGAAGAATGGGCTGAACACGCCAAGCTCGAAGTTTTTCAACTCCATGATGTGGTGCGCCAAGGACAACGGGCGAAGAAGAAAATGATTGAGGCAAACTTGCGCTTGGTGGTGGCGATCGCTAAGAAATACCAGAAGCGCAACCTCGAATTTCTCGACTTAATTCAAGAGGGCACCCTTGGTCTGGAACGGGGGGTGGAAAAATTTGATCCGATGCGAGGTTACAAATTTTCCACCTACGCATACTGGTGGATTCGGCAGGCCATTACCCGTGCGATCGCCCAACAGGCCCGCACCATTCGTTTGCCCATTCACATTACCGAAAAGCTGAATAAAATCAAGAAGACCCAGCGAGAACTAACTCAAAAACTCGGTCGAGGCCCCACCTCGACCGAGATTGCTGAAGCCTTGGATTTAGAGCCAGCGCAAATTCGGGAATATTTGGTGATGGCCCGCCAGCCCATTTCCCTGGATATGCGGGTGGGGGATAACCAAGATACAGAACTGCAAGATTTGTTGGAGGATGATGGCGCATCCCCAGAAACCTACGCCACCCATGAGTTGCTGAAGCAAGACCTGCAAAATTTGATGAGTCAATTGACTCCCCAACAGCAGGAGGTGCTGAGTCTTCGCTTTGGGTTGAGTGATGGCTGTGAGCTATCGCTGGCTAAGGTGGGGTTGCGGATGAACATTAGCCGGGAGCGGGTGCGCCAGTTAGAACGCCAAGCCCTCGATCATCTACGCCGCCATAAGGCATCGATGCAGGGTTATCTGGCGAGTTAGCCCGATAGGCAACTGGTGTAGTGATGCTGGCCTAGCCAACCGTTAGCTTTAATCTGAGGATCGGGCGATCGCCCATGGCGATCAACGCCAAGATTATATCTGAGGGTGTTCCTCTGCCATAGACTATCTTGCTACCAACTCGACTCCAATAGGGGCAAAGTAACGATAAAAGTCGTGTGGTTATTGCCACTTTCAACCCGGATTTGGCCATTGATATAGTCCACCAACCGTTGCACCAAGGTTAGCCCCAATCCGGTCCCCCCTTGCTGCCAGCGATCGCCCCCCGGTATGCGATAAAACTGGTCGAAGATGCGATCGCATTCGTCTGGGGAAATGTCTACCCCCGAATTCATCACCCTGAGTTGAATCCCATCCACCAGCCTCACAACCGTCAACCCAATGGCTTCGCCGGATGGCGTATATTTGCAGGCATTAGTCAAGAGTTCGGTGATAATTCGTCTGAGGGGATCGGGATAGATGACCAATGTTGGGGAGTTGGTTGGAATACTAATGGTCAATGTCAAGTTGCGATCGCGAATCTGATGTTCAAAGGGGGCCGCAACGCTGGCTAACCATTGATCAATAACGACGAGTACGGGTTCAAACAGATCCACCGTCCCCAACTCCAACTGTTTAAGCATCAGCAAGTTATCAATCAGCGCCATTTCTTGATCGCACTCGTGGCCTAACAAAGCAACATACTGGCTACAACTATTTAGTTGGGAACGCAGTTGTTGCGGTTCGGCTAGGAAATTAGAACAGGCAGTCAAGGCATAGTCCAGGAGAGGGATCATCATCTGCATATTAGCGATGGGACGGCGCATTTCATGGGAGATGATACTCAACCAATCATCTTTGGTCCTGGCCATTGCTTCTAGCGATCGGACGTTTGCTTGGGCCTCTTGATAAAGTTTGGCTTGGCGTAGGGCGATCGCGCACTGGCTTGCTACCTGTTGCACAAGCACCATTTCTTGGTGGGAAAGCACTCGCTCCGGCTCCGTAATTAACCACAAATCCCCCAAAATATTTGTTTTCTCCTGAATGGGAAAGGCAAACATTGCCACTCGCCCTCGATTGGGATTCGGGGTTAGGGTAGAATATCCCACATATTGACCGGACAAAAGTTGCCGATAGATGAACGATCGCTCCATGTCAATCTGCCGTCCTTGATATCCCGCGACTGATGGGGCGTATTCATACTGAACGTGGGCCACGGTTTTAGTCTCGTTATAAACTGAAGCGTTACAGCAGCCAACCTGGAGGGCGATCGCCAATTCCTGCACTGCCGTTTGGAGAATTTCCGACTCATCCAACACATCACGAATATTCTCAGTAATTTGGCGCGAAAGGGACTCAAATCGGAGGGCTTGCTCCAATTCAGCCGTGCGGTGTTGCACCAGATGTTCTAAGTGCTGGAGCAACCGTTGGATCTGCCGAGCAAACCGGGTTTGGCGGGCCAAATGCCGCACTCGATGTCGCAGCACCAACCCATTAACAGGCTTGCTGATATAGTCAGTAGCCCCCGCCGCAAAAGCCCGTTCCACTCCATTGGTGGGTTCGGCCCCCGTAATCATCAGAATAGGTGCTGGATAGTGAGTGGTGATTTGTCGCAATTCATTACAACAAGTAAACCCATCCATGATGGGCATAACCGCATCTAGAAGCACCACATCAGGCTCATGGCTGCGATATTTCGTTAAGCAGTCTTCACCATTAACGGCCTCTAAAATACTGTAGTTGTCTTGGCCCAGAATCCGACGCACTAATGCCCGGAACACAGAATCGTCATCGACTACCAATACGATTTCGGGCGATATAGGTTTTTCAGTTTCAAATTCAATATTGGTGGAATCTTGGGAGAACTGGGCAGACGAAAAGGACATAACGTTCAACACACCATAATGACACGCTAAAGCCTGCACCCCTGTCCTAAAAATAGGAAAACAGCACAGATTGATGTTTTGGGGAAGTAGTATAGGTTAATACCTCATGAGTACAAATACTCAAAAAGCAAAAACCTGAATACTTTATATCACTTGATGTGGATTAACACCCCAGTAACATCCGTATATTACGGTAGATTTAAGCGTATACTTTACAACTTTACATTCTCGACATTATCCGGGTAAATACAGAATCGCTTTGACCTTTGACCATGACTAGAGGTCTGCTTCGCCCCAGAAGTCCGCTTCACCCCAGTGGAAAAATCAAAAGTATTTCTTCCCTATTCCTCAGATAGAAAACTACGGCGCACCGCTTGGCCATCGGTTAGAGTATTGTCACTATTTACCACAAACTCTTCTCCCGGTTGTAATCCAGCCAAAATCTCCACTTGACCGTTATCCTGCTGTCCCACCTCAACCGGACGGGCCGCAACTACAATCTCCTCTCCCGCCTGAGTGGGCACAAATACCGTGGGAGTTTCA
>JAYKIC010000579.1:0-5582 GCA_035284985.1 Leptolyngbyaceae cyanobacterium | reverse complement strand
AATTTTGAGATCTCACAATTAAAAATAGACCCTTGTTGTGGGGCGGCGGGCGCCGCCCGCCGCCCCACAACTGGTACCTTATTTTTGAGCCAGTCCCTTATTTCAACGGACTATGCTGAGCCAGGATCTTTTCCACTCGTGCCTCTTCGACTTTGGCGGAAATAGAGTTGGATTCATGTAAGTCGCGGGTAGTTTTTGCCACACCGATGGTAGAACTGACGGTAAATGCAAAACTGAGGGCCATGTATCCCTTGGCCCAGCCGTCTAGGGGAATGTAGCAAATACCCCAGATACTGGAGGTGATGGCGATCGCAAACGAAATCCACGATTGGGCAATCCAGGCTGAACTGTGCTTACTGTTAGAACGGACCATGGTGTTAGTCTCCTGATTGGGATGGGTAGAGTGGGTGGGTGGGTAGGTGAGTGAGTGGGTGAGCGGATGCAGGATTAATCCACTACCGCACTACTGAGCTAAATCATTAGTGCGTAACGGGCTGGGGGCCAAAGAGTTCGGCTAGGGCATCCTGGCGCAGGTGGCCATGCCAACGACAAAGTTGACTCATGACGCGGGTGAAGGTAAAGCCCAGTTCCACCATGTATTTGGCGTGTCGTAGCCGCAACAGGTCTTGTCCGTTGGAACGTTCGCCCTGATGGTGACGGGTGAGATGGATGAGGGCTTGGGTATTGCGAAGAATACGCAAAGGGATGAAATCCTGAAAACCCCAATAGGTCATGCCCCAAAATTTGGCCAGGTGATTCACTTCATCTTGCAGGGGTTGGGCGATCGCCATCTGCAATGCCCCAGTGGAATGGGCCATCAGCCAAAGATAGGTGGAGGTGGCGGCCCATTCGGTGGCAATGCGTCCCACAATATGACGGTAGAGATCGGCCCTAGGATTACCCGTGCTGCAATAACCTTGGACGCTATTAGGGACAGGTTTCAGTTTAGTGCCTGTGAGAGTTTGGTAAATCTTGCCAAATGCGGGGGCATGTTGCCGTTCCTCTTTTTCCCAAATGCCCACTTCCAACCGCTGACCCTCGGCATTCCAGACTCCCCCCATAAATCGAGCCGCTTGGGGATGGCTTTGCTGGAGATAGTGCCAGCTTTCATTGGCGTATCCTTTAATGGGAGCTTCAATTTCCACTGCTGAGGCCACGACTTGGGTGAAAAGAGTAGGATCAATGCCCACAATTTGATCGGGGTGGATCTGCCGCCATTCAATCCGCTGCCACGGGCGCTGGTGGGGCGTAGCAAATTGGGAGGGCAAATCAGTCAACCTGTGACTTAAGGTATCCAAGGATAAATAATGATCCACCAGGTAATTAATCCGGGCACGGGTTTGGAGGTAGGTGGGGCGATCGCCACAATAGCCCGCCAAATCCCAGTGCGATAAATCAGGGGGATGGTGTGGGTTAGAGGGGTTAAGCGTGGAAGGTGCCGTTGGGACGGTTATGGGTAATGAGTTCATGGATGGATTTCCTGTGATTCCGCAACATTGTGTCAAAATGACCCTTGAATGACGGTCAGGGGGTGCCTGATCTGAATCAGTGCCAGAGCACAAGGGATACACTCCACTTGGCCCAGCGCCATCGTCATAATGACAGTGTGGTTGCTGGATTCATGAATCCTCAATGAGGGACGCAAAGTTACGGGAATTTCATCACAGGGCTGGGGTGGCATAGGGAGTGGAGCGTAGGGCACAGGGGCAACCTAGGACCAATCGAAGCCATGCAGGAGACTCCGAAGTTAATCGAAGTAAACCGTAGTCGATCAACTATCAAAGGGACGATCTAGGCGTATCGAATACCCGCTTTGTCTAAACGAGTGACCGCTTCCCGGAGGCGATCGCACTCCGCAATTAAACTCACCCGGACGTAGCCTTCACCGCCCACCCCGAAGGCACTTCCCGGTGTCAGCACGACCCCGGTGCGCTGTAAGACGGTCAAGGCAAATTCTGTTGCCGATAGTCCCGGTGGGCACGGTACCCACAGGTACATGGTCGCCTTCGTTTTAGGAATGGACCAGCCCAGTTCACCAAAAGCATCGATCAGGCAATCCCGCCGCTCAATATAGCGTTTTTGTACGATGTCCAGGTAACTGTCGGGCAGTTCCAAAGCGGCTTGGGCAGCGGTTTGAAGGGCCGCAAAAATGCCATAGTCCATGTTGGTTTTGAGGGTCCGTAATCCTTGAATAATATCGCGGTTGCCCACAACGAAACCGACCCGCCACCCGGCCATATTATAGGTTTTGGACAGGGTATGAAATTCCACCCCAATGTCCTTGGCTCCAGGAATTTCCAGTAAGCTGGTGGGCTGATAACCGTCAAAGGCGAGTTCGGCATAACATAGATCATGGACTAGCATAATCTCATGTTTGTGGGCGAATTTTACGACATCCTCAAAAAACTCCCGTGGCGCGGTGGCCGCAGTAGGGTTGCTGGGATAGTTAAAGTACAACACTTTGGCCCGATCGGCCACTTCGTCGGGAATTGATCCCAAATCAATCACCCAATCCTGTTCTGGTTTGAGGATAATTTGGTACACTTCGGCTCCGGCAATCAACGGTCCCCGGAAGTGGGCGGGATAGGAGGGACTAGGCACTAGTACCAAGTCACCAGGGTTGATGTAAGCGATCGCCAAATGGGCCAGTCCTTCTTTTGAACCCAGCAGTGGTAAGGCTTCCCCATCCGGGTCCAGGGTGACACCGTAGCGCCGCTCATACCAAGACGTGATCGCTTGGCGAAAATTGGCGGTCCCTTCAAAGGGCGGATAACCATGGTTCGCTGAATCCTGGAGGGCGGCGATCGCCGCATCCACCACAGGTTGCGGGGTTGCCCCATCGGGATTTCCCATCCCCAAATCAATCAAATCCAACCCCTCCGCACGGGCATTGGCCTTCAACTCATCCAATCGGGCAAACACATAAGGTGGCAGGGCACGCAAGCGGTCAGCAGGACTAATCCAAGCTAATGTCATAGGTTACTCTCTCAAGATGGCACCGAAGTAGGACGAGGAGATGGGGAAACATCCTCCTCAGATTCAGAGGACAGGGTCGCCATGGGATGGGCGGCACCATGGCAAGAGGGCGAAACAGTGGTTGAAACCATGGCGGCTACCACCTGTTCCGGTTGGACCTCAAAGGGCAAATGGTGGATATCAGATGCGTCTTGGCAAGCCACGGTAACAGCATGGCGGAGTTGGGCCAAGGTCACTTGCTGTAACCCTAGATCCTCCAAGCGGCTGGGTAGCCCTAATTCCGCATAAAAGGCCAGCAATTGTTGGCGAGCCGTGGCCGCGAGTTGATTCCCCTGCACCAGTTCCTCTAAGCGCAACTGCACCAAGATGCCATAAGCCACCTTCTCGCCATGCAACGCCTGATGACTTTCGGGAATATGAGTTAACCCGTTATGAACCGCATGGGCGGCAACGGTACGGCACTGGGCACCTCCCAAGCCGCCAATCACCCCAGCCAATAAGACGGAGGCATCCACCACATCGCGCCATACTTGGCTTCCGGGGGATTGGAGCGCGGCGGCAGATTTTTGAAATAGGATATCCCGGAGAACACGGGCTTGCTGCACCGCTGCCACAATCAAGGTTTGATTGGAATGGCCACTGCTGACGGAAGCTTCGTACCATTTGGCTAGGGCATCGCCGATTCCTGCTACCAATGTGCGTGGGGATGCCGTTTGAATTAGGCCGTAGTCCAAAATCAGCAGATCGGGGGCACGATGGAGGGGAACATCGTACTGAAACGCCCCTTGTTCGGAATAGACGTTGGACAATGCGGTCCAAGCGGCACAGGTGGCGGCTGAGGTCGGAATGGTGACGACGGGCAGTTGGCAATGGTAGGCCAACAGTTTTGCAGTGTCAAGTGCCTTACCGCCCCCCACGCCAACAATGACATCGGCCTGCCGTTCCGCCACCGCTTGGCGCAAGTGATCTAAGCCCACTTCGCTACAGTCGTGGCCGTAGGACAGACTGATCGCCGCCATGGGATGATCAAACAGGGGGGCAAGGCAGGAGGCCACGGTGGTTAAGGTGCGATCGCCCACCACCACCAGCGGGTTGGTCCCCAAGGCATCCAGTTGGGGTTTGGCATTAGCGAGAATGCGATCGCCACGCAATACTAAAGATGGCCCTAGCATCATGGCTGGAAGCATATTGGCAACAGGCATACTTGACATCGCTTTCCCCCCTCTATGGACAGAATTCAAGTGTGGATATCGGTCACATTGCTGGGTCGCAGCGCATTTCCAACAGAAAAAAACGCTAGCAGCGCGACCACCGCTCAAACAAACGTTTTTTACCCACCCTCTGCAAATCCTTTGGGCAACTATTGTAAGTCAAATTGTCGTTTTCTACCAACTGCCGCCACAGGAACCGCTGGTGGAAGAATGGTTGGAACTGAGGCGATTGGCAGAACCGCTGGAAGCAGAGCTACCCTATTGATTAATCCGAGGCGGCAACAATTTTAGGGCAGCATCAAGGCGATTTTAGGGCAGCATCAAGGCGATCGCCACATTCTCGCAACAACGCCAATTGATGCATCTGAGCCGATTCCTGATCCGCTGTGGGCGCAGCCTCCGGTAGGGGAAAATGGATAATGGGGTTGGCGGAGGTTATGTAGTGGTCGAGGGCGGCGAGACCCGCGCTGCTAAATTGGCGCAAGTAGGTTTCCACGGCAATCCCATACCAGGCTTCAAGCTGCGTCGGAGTCCAGGGTCCAGGTTGTGATTTAGCCTGACTGCCTTCCGCTCCGCCTGTTTTTTCCAGCATATAACTAGTGCCACCCAATAGGGCCGCCCCTACCGGACCTCCCAGCAAAAATCCCAAACCACCCGCGACCAATGTGGGAATGGGGCCTTTGGTCAGGCTATCGGCCACATCGCTGAGGCGAGGGGGGGGTGAGTCAGGGGTGGATAACTCTGGCAAGGTGGCGTTGGGGGGTTCCGGCCACTGGAGGTTGATGGGGATGGGGCGGGGGCAATCAAAGAAATTGCAAGCCTTGTAAACCCACTCCATCACCGTTTGGCATTGGTGTTCCCAATCTGGTTTGAGAACCATGTTGATCCAACTGTCAAAATCCAGATTGTGCAGGGCGTTGGTGGCTTCGGTGCGATACTGGGCCAGTAGTTGTTCGGGGGATAGCCAGTGGCGGGCCTGGGTGATACTGGTGTCAAAGCCTTGCTGAATCAGTCCTTGGGCTTGTTGACGAATGGCAAGTTTCTGGCGATCGCGCTCCCCCTCCCCCCGGTTCACCGCCGCTGCTAACACCTGCGTTTGGGACTGGAGCGCTTGCTGAATGTGGGGGGCGATCGCCACCAGCCGAGGCAAACGGTGGTCAAGTACCCGCTCTTTTTGCTGCATCACTAGCGCTTGCAACGCCGACTCAAATGCAGGCAGTCCGGTGGTTTGCACCATGGCTCCATCCCCCTTCATCCGTGCCCGCAGGGCTGGCAGCGCATCCACCCGATAAAGATTACTGACCGTGGGGGGCAGATTGGCCCGAAAACTCTCTGCCACAAATCGCAATCGCCGCGTTACTTCTTGCTGATCCTCTGGCGGTAATAGATTGAGGA
>JAYKIC010000578.1:0-4072 GCA_035284985.1 Leptolyngbyaceae cyanobacterium | reverse complement strand
TATACCCTGTAGTCTTGATGATCCACCCCCCATGGTTGGCCAACGGCGAACCGCAAATTTATCGCTAATCTATAATAGAAGAGGGACCATCTATGGTTAACAACGCCACAGGGTAACGCATCTCAATGCTTTCGATTTCTGGCTCAAAGGACTCGAACCCACCAGCACGAGTTTTTTGAGCGATCGCCATTATCCATACCAGAGGTACTTCATCATGAAATCAATCATCAATATGGGTTTATCCCTAGCTTTTTTAATTGCAGCAGGTTGGATTGTTAAAGATGTCATCCTCAAGGCTGATGCCAACCCCATTGGTGGAGAAGAAGCTAACATTGAGGATCGTCAAGGTGAAATCGATACCTTGCGTCAATCAAAATAGGCTGTTCAAAATAGGCTGCATTTAATGGGTCGAATGGTTATGCCGAGCTAATTGGTGATGGAGAGAATTCCTCTCCCAAAAAACACCATCGGTATATCCTTGGATAGTAGTATCCGTTTTCGCTTGGCGGAGTCGTTTGATCGCCCAACAACAATATTCCTGATTAAACTCAACCCCGGAAAATTGGCGCTTCAATTTCTGAGCCACAACGGCGGAGGTACCACTGCCTAAAAAGGGATCAAAGACCATATCTCCGGGGTTAGAACTGGCGAGAATCAGTTTCGCCATAAGCTTTTCCGGTTTCTGGGTTGGGTGATCTGTATTTTCGGGCATGGACCAAAAGGGAATACTAATATCGGTCCAGATATTTGAAGGGTGGGTCAGGCGAAAATTGCCCTTCGCTTCGGGCTGCCAATCTTTCGGCATCCCAGTTTTATTCCGATAGGGGGCAATTACCTTCCGCTTTAGTTTCACTGCATCCACATTAAAGGTGTACTGATCAGAGCAGGTACAAAACCAAATATCTTCAGTATTATTTTTCCAATTCGTTTTAGCACCACGTCCTTTTTCTCGCTCCCAAGTAATGCGATTACGCACCTGAAAATGCTTGGTTAATGTTGGGGCGATCGCCATCGACGTTTTCCAATCAGCACAGACATAAACCGTTGCCGTTGGTTTTAATATTGGCTGAATAGCCGCAATCATCGCCCCAAACCAATCCTCATACTGAGCCTGTTCTTTTTGTCTAAAAATATGGCCGTTGTAGTTTTTAGAAAGGTTATAGGGCGGATCTAAAATTAATAGGTCCACAAAGCTTTTAGGCAAATGCTTTGCAGCCTGAAACAAATCTTGGTGGATAATTTGTCCGGCGATCGCCTGCACCTCCACTTGCTGCGTCAAGCGCATCAAGAATTGGCTCAGGGATGTCAATTCTTGCCCAGAACAGGTTAGGGTGCGATTGCGCGGGGCACGGGTATTCGGCAACGGTTGCGTGGAGCCAACAGTCCCAATGTGTTGCCTGGTTTTCTCCTGAGAATCAGAACTATTTGGTTCCACCCTATCCTGTTCCACCACGGGTTTTGCCTCCCCCACGCCCCAACCATTGACGCGGATTACTGTAAAAGCAAAAAATTACGCAACCCTTCCACTAAACTGGGAGGCCAGCGGCGAACCGTTGCCACCCATTCCAAATCTTTATAGCGCCGATCCAAACCCTCAACCGCAAACCAGTTGCTTTCCGCTTCTCCCGCTTTCCCCTGCAACCAGAGGGCCGCTGTCAGGGCCGCCCGCACATCGGCAAATTTGGGATATCGTCGCACTAACCGTCGCATCAGGGTAATCGCTTGCTCTTTCTGACCAACTTGATAAACGGCTAGGGCATAGTTGACCTTGGCAATGGATAACCCAGGATTAAGAATAGTAGCTTGGTTGTAGTCGGCGATCGCCCCATACCAGTTCCCTTTCCCCGCCTGAGCGTTACCACGGTTATTGTGGGCAATGGGATCATCCGGTTCTAGCTTCAAGGCCGCGTTGTAATCGGCGATCGCCTTGTCCCATTCCCCTAAGGTTTCCCACGCCACCCCACGATTGACCAAGGGATCAGCTGCATAGGGAGCGAGTTCAATGGCTTTGTCATAGTCAGCGATCGCCGCCTCTATCTGATTTTGAGCGGCATACACATTGCCGCGATTGCTCCACAGTTCCGCCTGTTCCGGGAAATAATCGATGAGTTCCGACCAGTTGGCGATCGCCGCCTCAAACTGACCCGCTTGGGTGGTAGCAAATGCCTGTTCCTTCAAGTCATTCAAGTAGGCGATCACCTCCGCATCAGAAAGAACGGGGGGATCGGTCGGATTAGCATCGGGTGCAGCGATCGCCCCACCCATCCCACCAACGGTCAACAGCACCACCAAGCCAAAAGTCCCTAACAGCGACCATAACCCTGAACGCCAGTGAGTAAACGCAGAAAACCACCGTGCAAGCATAATCCACAAATCCTTAGGAATGGAGCAAAGATAATTGACTATCAGGAGCATCGTACCCTAAATGCCGCCAAGCGGCAGGAGCCGCAATTCGACCACGGGGGGTGCGCTGCAAATAGCCAATCTGTAATAGGTAGGGTTCGTAAACCTCTTCGATGGTTTGGGCATCCTCCCCCGTCGCTGCCGCCAGGGTATCCAGCCCCACCGGACCCCCACCAAAATTTTCAATCATCACCGTCAACATGCGGCGATCGGTCCAATCCAAGCCAACGGGATCAACATTGAACAATTCCAGGGCTTCAGCGGCGATCGCCTGATTAATCGCCCCTAATTTTTTCACCTGGACAAAATCCCGCACCCGCTTCAGCAACCGATTAGCAATGCGAGGGGTTCCCCGTGCCCGACGGCCAATTTCCGCCGCCCCGTCCTGTGTCACCGGGGTGGATAGAATCTCAGCGGTGCGGAGAATAATGGCCGTCAGTTCATCCAGTTCGTAAAATCGCAGGCGTTGGATGAGGCCAAAGCGATCGCGCAACGGCGAAGTCAACGCCCCCACCTTCGTCGTCGCTCCCACCAAGGTAAACCGCTGCAATCCCACACTCCGTGTCCGAGCACTCTGACCCTTGCCAATCGTGACATCTATCCGAAAATCCTCCATCGCCGGATATAAAATCTCCTCCGTCACACGGGGCAAGCGATGAATTTCGTCAATAAACAACACATCCCCCGCCTGAAGGTTCACCAGCAAGCCCACAATATCCCGTGGCCGCTCCAAGGCGGGAGCCGAAGTAATCTTACACGATACCCCCATCTCAGCCGCCAAAATTAACGACATCGTAGTCTTGCCCAATCCTGGCGGACCATACAACAGCAAGTGATCCAACGGTTCTCCCCGTCCTTGGGCCGCTTGAATGGCAATTCCCAACACTTCCTTGAGAGACTTCTGACCAATGTAATCGGCCAGTCGTTGGGGCCGTAGCCGTTCTTCCTGCCGATCTTTTTCCTCCCCTTGGGCCTCGGCTTTCAGCAAAGTCGGAGCGGGAGAAGATGGGGCCGGGTTGGAGTTTTTGGCTTGAGCGGGCACCGATGAGGCAACCTGTCCCTTGGCAGGCGTATCGTCTGAGATCTTACCCACCACAGCAACCCCTTCATCCTGCTTGGTGCCAGGATCAGGCGAAGGACTGGACTGGGAAGAGGGTTTTGACGAAATAATAGCCATCAATCAATGGGGGTTGCATTCACATCAACAGTGCGGACGTTGGGGTCATCCCCTTTATTCCCACCGTTTGAGCCGGACTGGAACGGGGAATTGGGATCAGCCGATTGCAAACTGGGCCATAGCATTTGTGCCACAGAGGAAAAGAGAACACTCAGCAAAATAACGTCATCAATTTGTCCCAGCAGCGGAATAATATCAGGGGACAGATCAATCGGACTAATGAGATAAATCAAGCTACCTAAAATTGCAACCCAACGATATTGGGGGTTAGCTAAAAGGGCACGATACCAGCCAAAGGGTCGCATTCCACAAATCTCCACATAAATCATCCCTGATCCTGTCCAGTTAAAAGTCAAGGTTCAGAGCCAATACTGCAACTTAAGTTTACAGTCAGCGATCGGATTTTAGTTTAGGCTAATTGTACTAGACAAGATCCTATCTGGCTAGGTCCGTAACAATTGAACGATTGCCCAATACAATTCGTGGCCTTAA
>JAYKIC010000577.1:0-4491 GCA_035284985.1 Leptolyngbyaceae cyanobacterium | reverse complement strand
ATTTTTGGACAGGTCTATTTGGCAATAACAAAGGTTTTGGAGCCGTGTAGGACAACTAACACCGACCCCCCACAGAAACTTTACTTTTTAGGTAAGTTCCCACCCCTACAGTTTGCTACCACATTCGGAACAAAACTTATGGGTAGCACTATTGTCTGTATCACACTGGGAACAGGTGATGGTAGTAGGCTGGTTATTCGATCGAGGTTTGTCTGGTAAACCTAACATTTGGGCATTACTAGCGCCGGCTGGGACCATGGGATAGCAGTTTTCATCCCGCTTCACCCAGACATCGAGTAAGAAGGGACCATCGTGGGCTAGCATGGTGGCGATCGCCCCCTGTAACTCCGACTTTTCCTTGACAATCATGCCTTTCACACCCATGGATTGGGCTAACAGTTCAAAATCTGGCATCCCCGCCGACATATTGGAAGACGAATAGCGCTCCCCGAAAAAGGCTTGTTGCCACTGTCGCACCATCCCCTGCCAGCCATTGTTAATAATCACAGTCTTAGCTGCAATATTGTATTGAGCCAGGGTAGCCAATTCCTGCAAGTTCATCTGGAAACTGGCATCACCGCTAATGCAAATCACCTGGTGATCCGGCAGGGCCACCTTCGCCCCCATGGCGGCAGGCATTCCGTAGCCCATCGTTCCCAACCCTGCACTGGAAATCCATTGGCGCGGTCCATTTTTAAGGAATTGGGCCGCCCACATTTGATGTTGTCCCACATCAGTGGTGTAGTAAGCGTCAGGGGCTTGACGACCAACCTCCGCAATCACTTCTTGGGGCGAAATCACACCGGGGTAGGATGGAACAACCAAGGGAAAATCTTGCTTCCAAGTGTCAATCCGATTTAACCATTTTTTCGTTTGGTTGGGATTGGGGGAACTTCCCTTCTCCTGATCAATCCGCAGCATATCCGCCAATACCTTGCGGACATCCCCCACAATCGGCACTTGGGGTACCCGGTTCTTGCCCACTTCTGCTGGGTCGATGTCAATGTGAATCACTTGGGCATGGGAGGCAAACATATCCAACCGTCCCGTCACCCGATCATCAAACCGTGCCCCCACAGCAATCAGCAAATCACATTCGCTCACTGCAAAGTTGGCATAGGCCGTTCCGTGCATCCCCAACATCCCCACCGCCAAGGGATGCTTTTCGTCAAAGGCTCCTTTGCCCATCAGGGTCGTGGTGACGGGTAATTGGTAGCGTTCAGCCAGGGCGCGAATTTCTTCGTGGGCACCGGAAATAATGGCTCCACCGCCAACGTATAACAACGGTTGCTTCGCCTCACGAATCAGTTGTAGTGCCCGGATAAGCGGTTCAGGCTGGGTCTTGAGGGTGTTGTGATATCCCGGCAACTTCACATTACCTGGCTCTACGGGCACATAGTCAAATTCCTCAATCCCCACATCCTTGGGCACGTCAATTAACACAGGACCAGGACGACCTGTGCCAGCGATATGGATGGCCTCTGCCACAATCCGGGCCATATCCTGGGGATTCCGCACCACATAGGAATGCTTCACAATGGGCAAAGTGATGCCATAGATGTCGGTTTCCTGAAATGCATCCGTGCCAATGCTAGCCCGTGCCACCTGGCCCGTTACGACGAGCATTGGCACCGAGTCCAATTGGGCGGTAGCGATGCCTGTGACCAAGTTGGTGGCACCGGGACCGGATGTGCCAAAACAAACTCCTACCTTTCCCGTCGCCCTAGCATAGCCGTCTGCTGCGTGGGATGCGCCTTGCTCGTGGCGCACTAGGATATGCTGAATTTCACCCCGTTCTTCCGCTTTGTAGAGTTCGTCGTAGATGGGTAGAATGGCCCCACCGGGATAGCCAAAAATGTGAGTCACCCCATGTCGCACGAGGCTGTCAATCAGGGCGAATCCACCTGTCGCTCGAATCGGTTGGTTGGGTGATGCCATAACTCCATTGCTTTCGGAGGTGGCGATCGCGGACTGAGCGGATGCATCAAAACGAGTGGCGCTTACATTACCCATAGCAGCATTACGAAGAAAATCAGATAAACAAGGACAAGACTTTCAGTATAGTATTGTGAACCACCCTTCGTCTTCAAGGGTGTAATTTACTTCATACTTTCTCGCTTGAAGGCATTGTAGGTTTTGGTTAAGTCTTTATGTCCTGTTCGGCTTTTTCCGTAAGCGGTTGCTCTCTCCCACCTTTTTGGATTTTTAACGTCTCCACCCCAGAACACTGGAAGAGATGGTAGTAATCTCCTATTACCTCAGTCTGCTTCCCTAAGTCTGCCACTCATCGCCAAAGCCGAGAATTTCCCATACATCGCTGGTGCGATCGATGTCATTCCAGGAGTGGAACAGATCCGCAGCTCGATGCAAGTCTTGGGTAGCGGCTTTGCGATCGCCCCAATCTAACCCCAGTCGTCCCCGATGCATCAACACGGTGGCCGCATCGGGAATTTCTTCTATGACCACACTCCAGTCAGCGATCGCGCCCCGACAATCGCCCAACTTTTCCCGAATCCTGCCCCGTTGCACATACACCTGTAACCGACCCGGAATTTTCGGTTCACTACCAAAGTCTGAATCAGGTGAATCGGATGGTTTGGATGGCTCAGTGTCGGCTTCAGCCTCGGTGGGTTCGTCGTCAGGCGAGATCGAATCGGTTGTTTCTGCTGAATTCACAGAAATCGATTTATCGGATTCCGTCAGATCATCCAGATCCGCTTCGTCATCCTCTGGGGCATTATCGAGCAAGACCTGCAATTCCGCCTCCGCCTCCGCCTCCTCTCCCAGCAAGGCATAGAGGGCGCTGCGGTAGTAACGACCTAGGGTGGACTCAGGGCTGAAGGCTTGCCATTGCAATACGTCGGTGAGGGCGGCGGCGGCATCCCCTTGACGGGCCAGAGCTTGGGCGCGGGTAGGATAGGCGGTAACTTCACCAGGGCAGAGCCAGAGGCCATAGTTGAGGTCCAGCAGCGCGGCTTCGAGGTCATTATTCTCTAGATTAAGCTGACCCCGGAGGGCGTAGGCTTTGGATAGATTAGGGTTGAGCCACAGGGCCATGTCGAGGTCGGGAATGGCGGCGCGGCGGTCATCCAGGGCAATCCGTGCCGCTGCCCGGTAGACGTAATCCTCGGTGGTGGTGATTTCTAAACCCAGTACCCGTCGCCATTCCCGTTGGGCTTGGTCAGTTTGCCCCATCTCAGACAGAATGTGACCGCGATAATAGTAGGCGGACAGCAGGTGGGGCCGTAGTTCGATGGTGCGGTTAAAGTCAGCCAGGGCGGTGGCCCAATCTTCCCGTTCCCAGGTCAGAACGCCACGATAGAAGTGGGCCAGGGCAGCGGTGGGACGGTCGGCCAAAAGTTGATCCAGTTCGGCTTGCGCTTCGGTCTTATTGCCCATTGCCGATTGAATCCAACTGCGCCAAATCCGACCTTCTTCCAAATCGGGATTAAGATCTAAGGCTCGGTTTAAATCTTTCAGGGCATCATCAAATTCCCGTAACTGACTGCGGAGATGACCTCGGTGGAGATACAGAATTGCGTCATCGGGTCGATCTTCCAGGGCATGGCTCAAATCGTCGTCGGCTCCTGGCTGATCCCCCAATTTCCAGCGCAAAAGGCCGCGATCGCGGTAGGCCGCCGCTGCATCCACCTCTAGGGCTAACACCTGCTCAAAATCCGCTTGGGCTTGGGCCAACTCTCCCTGTTTCGCTAATAGGGCACTGCGATCGAGATAGGCGGCGATCGCCTTAGAATTATCCGCCAATACCGCATTCAGATCCGCCAATGCCCCTTCTGGATCACCTAAAATCGCCCTGGCAATCCCCCGATTCACATGGGCGACTTCGCAGTGAGGGTCAAGGTCAATGGCGTGGTCAAAGTCGGCAATGGCGCTGGTGGGATCACCCAAATTGGAGCGGGTAATGCCCCGTTCCACATAGGCCAACACCGAGTTGGGACTGAGGCGGAGGGCGCGGTTAAAGTCCTCCAACGCTTCCCGGTGATCCCCCAAAAGGATGCGAATTTTCCCCCGACCCAGGTAGGCTTCCACCGCATTACTGCTGAGTTGGATGGCGGTGCGAAAATCCTCCTGGGCACCGATGCGATCGCCCATTTCCGCCTTCACCGCACTGCGATCGAGATACACCTGCGCCGAGTCCGGCATTTGGGCCACCGCCCGATCCAAATCCGCCACCGCCCGGTCAAAATCTAACCGCTCCGCCCAAATCACGCCCCGATGCATATAGGCCAAGGCTAAGTGGTCATCCAGCGCCAGCGCCTGGTCAAAATCCGCCAGCGCATCCGCCTCCTGGTTTAACGTCAGCCGCGCCTCACCCCGCTCCAGGTAAGCGATCGCCAACTTGGGATTGTGGTGCAACGCCTGATCAAAATCCGCCACCGCCCCCAACGGATCCGCCAACTGCATCTGCACCCGCCCCCGCTCCAGGTACGCTCCCGCCAACTTGGGATTCAGTTCTAATGCCTGATTAAA
>JAYKIC010000576.1:0-10671 GCA_035284985.1 Leptolyngbyaceae cyanobacterium | reverse complement strand
CGATCGCAATCCCATCCACATCGGGCCGCTGCATTACCGCTCTCCAGTCATCCGTAACCACCACCCCATCGGTTTCTAGACCATATTTATTGGCTAAGTGTTGTAACCGCTCCCCTTGGAGGTCCACCAGTGCTACCAGTCGGGCATTGGGATGTTGGGAAAAATTGCGGACGAGATGGTTGCCCCAGCGTCCCGCTCCAATAATAGCCATGCCAATTGTTTGTGGTTGCATCTTTTCTTTCCCATCCTTATTGTTGTGATTACAGCGCTGGGAGCTAAGGGTAAGCTTGGTATTATGATCCACACAGCGATCCACACAGCCATCATACTTTTGGAGGGTGGAACATTGCTGCACATCGCTATATTCGCAAAATGCTTAACCATGGGGGCTGAATGATGAAGTTAGTCATTGGTAATAAAAACTATTCATCCTGGTCCCTACGGGCCTGGTTATGTTTGGCCCATTACCAAGTTGCCTTTGAGGAAGAACAGGTATCCCTCAATGCCGATGGTCTGAAACAACGTCTCAGCCAGTTTTCCCCAACTGCTAGGGTTCCGGTGCTGATGGATGGGGCTTTGACGGTATGGGATTCCTTGGCCATTTGTGAATACGTATCTGAACAGTATTTGGCGGGGCGGGGTTGGCCGAGTGATCCGGGTTTGCGGGCCAGGGCCAGGGCGATCGCTTGCGAAATGCATTCTGGTTTTACCGCCGTTCGCAGTGAGTTGCCGATGAATTGTCGTGCGACCCGTCAAGTTAATCTATCGGATCAAGCCCACCAGGAAGTGGGTCGCATTGACTCCATGTGGTCAGCCCTATGCCAGGAACAGGGCAGGATTGGCCCTTGGCTATTTGGCGAATTTAGTATTGCCGACTGTATGTATGCCCCGGTGGTGTTTCGGTTCAAAACCTATGGAATTGAGGTATCGTCCCAGAGCCAAGCGTACATGACTACGATGTTAAACCACCCACCGATTCAGCAATGGCTGGCCGCAGCCCTTGAGGAAACTGAAGTGCTCCCGGAGGATGAAGCGGGGGTAGACGTTTAGCCTTGTCCAACCCCTAGGTTCTAGTGTGTCTTGAAGCCCTTCAGGATTTGGGGCTAGCCATTACTATTGGGCATGTGTCGCTCCAGCAACCCGCCATTGGAGTTATACACTTCAATTTGGACATTGAAACTGTTGGCAATGCGATCGAGACTTTGGCGTACTAGTAACTGATGATCCGTTACCACCGCTTTGAGGTTGTAATTGCTACTGTCCCTGGCCGTGTTGATGGCATCAAGATAGGCTTCGTCCAGTTGTAGTTTGATCGGTTGACCGATGGATAGGATATGGCAGAGTTGTAACTCACCAATACAGGATTGTTTTAGCTCGCCCTCAATTTGGGCTTGGGCCGCCAATTGCTCTTGGGCACGGTTTAAGGAATTTTGATAGTGGGTTTGCAATTCTTCGATTTTGACGGCGGCACTCCCTGTGATGCTGATGTTCTGAACATGGTTGAGGGCGGTGGTCCAATCGGCGATCGCCCGCGTCCAGTCATGGCGTTTCTCCGCCGCAACGGCTAGTTCTGCCTGCTGGGTCGCTTGGCCTAGGGCCGTGGCGATCGCCTTTTCCTGTTCCACCCGTTGATTCACCTCATTGAGACCCGATTGGTAAAAGGACTGGAGCCGTTGGGCTTCCGTTGCGGCTAGGGTATCAGGGGGCACCTGGTTGAGTCGATCTAAAGCCACAATCCACGTAACACGGGCAAACTGCCAATTTTCCAAGGTTTGGGCAATGCCTTGACGGGCTTGGGCCAGTTGGGCCGCTTCCTTGGCCGTTTCTAAAATTGCGGTTGCGGCATTCTCCCGATCCATCTGCTCCTGGGCCTGGGTGAGATTGGGATGGTAGGTGGTTAGATGGGCCTGGGCAAAATTATAGAGGGGGCTATCGGTGGGAATGGCTTCCAGTTCCTGAATGGCGCTGGTCCAGAGCGATCGCACGGTTTCTAAATCCTCGGCTGTGTACACCGTTTGATGGGCCATTTGATCCGCTTGCTGAATGGTTTGCTCCACGGCCATCAAACGGTTCAGTTGCTCCAAATGTTGGCTATAAACCTGCTGTTGCTCCTGCACCATGGGTTGATGGGAGGACCAAGTGGGAATCGGCTCCAGGGTTTCAATTGCTTGGCTCAGAGGTTCTAGGGTTAATTCAATATCGCTCCAGGTTTGGGCTTGTTGCATCAGCCGCGTCGATTTTTCCCCCAGGGTGGTGGCCTCACCCAGCGCTTGACAATAGCCCACTACACAGGGCCGGGTGGCACCATACAGCCCGAATGCGATCCCAACGGTGGCCATACTGGCCGTGGCGATCGCCACCCGCCGAGTTTGTTCCCCCTCCACATGGGCCGTCACCAACCCTTTCGGATCGGCTAGATCCTCCCCTCCCTTAGTCCGAAATAAATAGGATAACTCTCGCAACCGCTGGGAGGTTTCATAGGTAAAGTCTTGAAAAGAGCTAGCCATCCCAACCGCAGGTAGCGCTAACGGTTGATCCTCCTCCTCGCTTTCCAGCATGTCAGTGTGCGTCCCCGGTCCACAAGCATCAATCGGTTCAGCCGTAGTGAGGGGAACTAGGGTCGTCATATTGGGAGCCTCTGACCCTCCCCCCTGCGTTTCCGGTAATTGCAACTGAGTGGCTTGGGGAATGAACCCATTTTCCAAAACAGCCTGGGAGGTAAACTGATCCAGTTGCGCTTGGCTCTTCCCCTTTGTGGGGGTTGGCGCAACAGCAACAGGATCAGCTAGAACCCGGTTAGCGCTGCTTAGCGGGGGGCGATTTAACGGGGAGGGATTTAACGGGGCGCTGTCCTCCTGTTTTGGGGCTTTGCCTTGGGCGGGGTCTGCGGTTAACTGCTGCACAAGGGATGTCAGTTCATCATCCCCCACAATCCAAGGCTGTTCATCGATGAAATTTTGTTGCCCTGAAGCTGGACTAGGGACTAGGAGCGGGGCAGGTGGAGGCGCGATCGCCGTTGCTGTTAGGGTTTTGGCTGTTACCGTTGTTGCCACCGCCGTTGAGTTCGCCGTTGTCACAGCCATTGTTGTTGCTATTGGCTGTGTTGTTGCTGTTGCCACTGCTATTGTTTTCAAGGATGTTGGTCCAGAGGGTTCAGTATCCGCAGCCATGGTAGCGCGTGAGAGAAATGATTCTTCCCCTGAAGCATTGGCTTGAACGGAGAATAATGCCTTGTCCGCCATCTTGCGGTAGTGCGGGGATGGGGGAACCAATGAAAATCGATGGTGGGCATAGGGTTGCTTTTGACCCGCAACGCGCAAATACAACCGAACTTGTTGGGTAAATTGTAACTGAAGCGATTGGATGGTCTGTTCTAACTGCTGGAGGACGGTGGCAGAGTGAATGACCGCATCCCCTGCATGTTGACCCAAGACGATGAGTCGTCCGTCCTTAACTGTACATTTGATGCTGAGATGAATTTCGTTAGCCAGTGTTTGAAGCTGGGTTCCAAGGGCGCGGAGTTCATTAATGGGTACATCCCTACGAAGCGTCGTTTCCATGACCATGAGCAGCAATACCTGTCCATACTAGAGTGGGCTGGTAGTTCCCCAATCGTTGAGTCAAGCGTTGAGTGAGAAGTTCTCAACTTTTTTCACTGACCTGGGTGTTGCCTCCGGATGAGTCATTGCATTTTGCGGAATGTTTGGGAATTTTTTAGAAAGGGGTGTAGGAAATCGTAATATGGCGATCGCCACCCACATTTGAAATCGACTGTTAGACCGCTTGTGAACCGATGGCAACTTGGATCACCTGAATTAACGCCAGAGAAGTGGTCGAGCCATCTGGATTGGGCACCGCCAGCAGCGGGGTTAGACAAGGGAAAACGCGCAACCCTAGCTGATGGGCTAGCTCTGTGGATTTGGCGGTTAATGTGACCAGCGGCAGACGGGCTAATTCTTCACATTGTTGAAAGGCCCTGAGGAATTGGTCTAAGGCTGGGGGCTGGGTTTGATCGATGGAATCGGCGCGGCCACCACATACGATCAGATTGGGTTGCCATACCCGTGCCAGTAATTCTGCTTGATCGATACCGTCTACTTCGATGACGCGACAGTGGTACGGGTGTAAGATGGCATTCAGGTCAATGGAGTCCAGGGGATCAGCTAACGGGGACTGGGAAACCGGGGAAGTTTGGGCTTCTAAATTATGGCGTTCCGAGTCATCGGTTGGCAGTTGGCTAGATAATGGTAAATTATCCGGTGACTCTCTCCAATCCGGGTTGTCCCATGCTACGGGATTGCAGTACAGCAAGGTAATGGGGGGGGAGAAAGGGGCAACCGCATCGGATATAGTGGGTTGGGTTAGGGCGACAATCATCTGCTGGAGTAGGGTTGGCTCAAAGGGAAAATGAATGTGACCATCTATCCGCATGAGGTCTGGGGCGGTCTTGGGCGGGGGGGCGATCGCAATAATTGGGATTAATTGAGTCTGCTTATTTTGGCGTAGGACGGTGAGGAGTTCCTGGTTGGGTAGGTAGGTGATGGTCGGATTGAGCAGGATAATCTGGGGGTGTAGTTGCTGAATTTTACTCAGTGCTTCTTGGCCTGAGCGGGCGATCGCTCCCCAATATCCGATGGTGGACAACGCATCTGCCGCCGCTACAATGCGGGATGGGGCATCATCAACCACCACGGCGACCCCTGATCGTGGCAGCATGGACGGGCTGGCTGACTTAGCATTCCGGTTATCCCCTGACTCAGCCGTTTCGGTTGCCTGGGGCGATTGGGCCGATAACGTGGATTGGGTGGATAACTCAGCGGGCAGGAATAGGGTCATTTCCATCTGAGACGGATGACCTTCAGCGTCCAAGGGCGATGGCCGATTGAGAAACGTGAGAGTGCCGCCATGTTGTTCCGCCAGTCGTAGGGCCAACATGAGGCGAAAGCCGAGCTGACCAAATGCCGCCGATTCAACCCGCTCCAATGGGTCCAACTGCTGAAAAATCCGGCCTTGATCGTCAACGGTTAACGCCTTACTCGGATAAGTCAGTTGAATCGCGGTCCAGCCATTTTTAGTGGACACCGTTACCATTATTGGAGTCCTGCCATCACCCTCGTTACAGGGGATGAGTTGTAGGGCCGTCATGAATAAGTTGGTCAGCAACCGTTTGAGGCAGCGCTCATCGGCCATAACCGTCTCGGCTCTTGGATAAACCGTTACCATTAGGGGATAACGCTGATCCAGTTTTTGGCAGGAATCGGTTCTTGCCGTCGTGCTCGCCGAAGGGGTAGGGGTAAAATATGATCTATCTTCCGCAGCCTCCTGTGCCGTATCGGTGAACAATACATATTCTTCCTGGGCTTGTTGGTATGCGGCCTCACAAATGGGAGCGATCGCCACCGGATGGCGAGTCACCGTCAACTGCTGGGTTTCAGCATGGATCAAATCTAAGGAATTAGCCATTAACTTCATGAGGCGACGGCTACTTTGATAGATCAATTGGGCATAGTGTTGGTGGCGCTCAGATTGATATTCTGGCGGCGCTACTATCAGCAATTCCGCTAAACCCATCACCGCAGTAATTGGTGTTTTCATTTCGTGGCTGAGGTGAGCCAGTAAATCATCTTTTTGCTTGAGCCGTAGTTGATACTGGCTGACCTTATGTGCCAGTTGCTGTATCTGCATTTGTTCCTCTTCCAAGCGGCGGACAAATACATTCCATAAATCATTCGTATGTTCATACCATGAACCATGGGGCTGTAACGGTTGCCCTCGAACCCCTTGCCCTGCTGTTGGTCCTATTGGTAGCGGCAAATACCTACCCTCCATAGTTGTGGTAAGCGCTAGGTATTGCCAGACCCGTGGCTGATCTAACAAACCCAACCCAGCCCCCTGGGAATTGACCACGACCCATTCTACATCCGCATTTGGCAGGGATGAGGCCATGAAACTAGGCTGGGCCGTGATTTGGGGCTGCAACTCCGCCATGACATTTAATTGAAAATCGCGGATCGAATAGCTATCGGGAATGCATCGGATAGACCGTAAGGGGGACAGACTACCCTGCTGAGACGGGGACCACCGTTGCCCCTGATCAACCAACGCATCCAAACAGTCCTGGAGTGATGGGCGGAGAATAGGCTCGGTTCGCCTTGCTTCCAATCCACTGGATGGGTTGCCTTGCCCTATGGGATAAGCTTGGGGCAACACGGCACAAACCGCAGCCAGTTGGCTTTGATAGAGCAGGTCCAACGGAGTGGTCATATCTTGGGTTATGGCCAAGCCCAATAGCAAGTCATAAACCGACACCACACCTATGGGGCTTTGGTCAAGATCTACGACCAAAATCTTGCCCTCTGCTTCCGGTTTAACCATAGGCAAAACGCTATGAACAGGGGAGGTCAGAGAACAAATCGGCACTACCGTAATAAATTGCTGGATCAAATCGGAGTTCATTGAGCCGTTATCCTACCCCTAAACATCTGCTGATGTGATGTGTGATGTATGACCGCGTTCCAGACTGCCAAGTCATACCCATGGGGCAGTCTGGTGTGGATTTTGAAATTTGGTACGGAGATACAGTCCACCCCTATATCACGCTAAAAGTCTACCCAACTGTAGGCTATGAGTTTTCAGCCTTAAAAATAAAAAAATACTATCGCCAAATATCATCCGATACCAATAGGGTAACAGGCTATGCTGCCTGAAGAGGCTCAGGGGAAACATGTCAATATTTATCTCCTGCCAAAGTGAGGTATTCCCCTTTGGGGGAAATCACCATAGACCGATGTAGCTAAATCCATTTTAATGGGTAGCTTTATGGGACCGAAGCTTACCGCTGGCGGGATTCAGCCCCATAAATATAAACGTAATAAATGTACATCAGCTTACTGCCCTCTTTTCCCTTCCTCCCTGGGAAGCACAGAACACGATCCCATTTGCCGCTATAATAGAAACGAAGAAAAATTTCACAAATCTTTAGATTGTTTCGTCTCTTGCAATAAAAATTAGAGTGCTAGCTCCTTAGACCCCGTGACTGAGCCTTGTTTGACTGTTTGTACATTTACTGTCACTTCGTCCTTGCTGCCTCCGTTGAGCCATCAATTACAGCAGGGTAATTTTTTGGTTCATGCCTTTCACGATAGCGCTGGGTTTGTGGATTTTGTTCGAGAGAGCCGCCACCAAATCGATTGCCTGGTCATCGAAGCATATCCAGAAATCACTAAAATTTTTCAAATATTCAAGAAATCCGATATTCTGTTGCCTGCAATCTTGTTGTTCCAGGATAATGTTGGGGAAGAGGCGATCGCCTCCCCATCCTCTTCCATGTCCCCTATGGAACCCAGAGATTCTGAGGCTTTAACCCATGAGGCTTTAGCCCCTAGAGATCCAATGGGTCAGGGCTATGCCCATGCCGCACATTCTATTGATTATCACGATGCCCTTTACCAATTACCGTTACAAAAGATAGAGTATTTGGCAGCATCCATCGAACGGGCAATTGATGCTTTTCTTCACTTGCCCCCGCCAACCTTGCCCTCACCGTCTTCTCCAGAGCATTCCAAGAAGGCATCTCGGATGCAGCACTCCGCCCTAAGCCTGATTGAGAAGCAGCAGCGCCTAGCCACGAAGTTACAAGAACGTTTGGGTTATCTCGGTGTTTTCTATAAACGCAATCCAAACTCCTTTTTGCGGCGTTTGTCCCTAGATGAACGGCAAACATTCTTGGCTGCCCTTAAGGAGGATTATCGGGACATCATCTTAAACTATTTCTCGGATCAATCTGACTTAAATCAGAAAATTGATCGCTATGTTACTAATGCATTTCTGGCAGATGTCCCCACTGCTCAAATCGTTAAAATCCATATGGAATTGATGGATGAATTCTCAAAACACTTGAAATTGGAAGGGAGAAATGAGGAAATATTACTAGATTATCGACTAACCTTAATTGATACCATTGCTAATTTGTGTGAGCTGTATCGACGGTCTGTGCCGCGATCGCAATAACCCATAATTGCCCTCCCCTTACCGTCATAGATGGGTAACAGGGGTGGTATCTTATTCTCTTGAGTTCATCCCTCTTAAAAGCCTTAACTTGACCATAAGTGTCTATGAGTTCTTCTAATAAAGCTTATATTCTCAAGCTATACGTTGCAGGCAATACTCCCAATTCTATTCGCGCTCTCAAAACACTGAATAGTATATTAGAGCGGGAATTTCAAGGAGTTTATGCCCTAAAAGTCATTGATGTCCTCAAAAATCCTCAGCTTGCCGAGGAAGACAAAATCTTAGCGACACCAACCCTGGCTAAAATTCTTCCTCCCCCAGTCCGTAAAATTATTGGGGATCTATCCGATCGAGAGAAAGTGCTGATTGGTCTAGATCTTCTGTATGATGAGTTACGGGATGACGGTCAACAGGATTTATGATTCTGTTCCATATGAAATGGTAAAGTGGTTGGTTCATTTCATCATATGTTTTTAAATAGAACGCGGTTGAATAGAACATGGGTCATCTCTTCGTCGTCTTGCTTCCGGGCTGTAATGTAGCTGATAT
This sequence comes from Leptolyngbyaceae cyanobacterium, assembly GCA_035284985.1. Taxonomy (GTDB): domain Bacteria; phylum Cyanobacteriota; class Cyanobacteriia; order CAKZMO01; family CAKZMO01; genus JAAHGY01. The sequence continues at coordinate 2,112 of JAYKIC010000576.1, read as the reverse complement.
AACGTGAGGATCATGCAAACAAGTAATGATGAGCAGGCAATGGTCGGAGAACCTTTGGAAGGGGTTCAAAAAATTAGAACCATGATTGAAGGGTTTGATGACATTAGTCATGGCGGATTACCCACCCATCGAACCACCTTAGTCAGCGGCACATCCGGCACCGGGAAGACGTTATTTTCTGTCCAGTTTTTATATAATGGTATTACCCAATTTAATGAACCTGGAGTTTTTGTAACTTTTGAAGAATCTCCTGTCGATATAGTTAAAAATGCTCATATTTTTGGATGGAATCTCCAACAACTAATTGATGAAGGTAAGCTTTTTATCCTAGATGCATCACCTGACCCTGAAGGTCAGGATGTTGTTGGAAACTTCGATCTCTCTGCTATTATTGAACGAATTCAGTATGCTATCCGTAAGTACCAGGCAAAACGGGTATCGGTCGATTCCGTTACGGCCCTGTTTCAGCAATATGATGCCGCTTCTATCGTGCGGCGCGAAATCTTTCGTTTGGTTGCTCGACTCAAGCAGTTAGGTGTTACCACCCTTATGACTACCGAGCGGATTGATGAGTATGGGCCTGTGGCTCGATTTGGGGTAGAAGAGTTTGTTTCAGACAATGTGGTGATTGTCCGTAATGTCCTTGAGGGAGAGCGCCGCCGCCGCACGTTGGAAATCCTTAAGCTCCGGGGTACTACTCACATGAAGGGGGAGTATCCGTTTACCATCACCAACCAGGGCATCAATATTTTCCCGTTGGGGGCAATGCGATTAACCCAGCGATCGTCCAATGTCAGGGTTTCTTCTGGGGTCAAAACCCTGGACGAGATGTGTGGGGGAGGTTTTTTCAAAGACTCAATTATTTTGGCGACGGGAGCTACAGGTACAGGAAAAACCCTGTTGGTGAGCAAATTTTTGCAGGATGCCTGTAACAATGGCGAACGGGCGATTCTGTTTGCCTATGAAGAGTCCCGTGCCCAGTTATCCCGGAATGCTTCCTCTTGGGGGATTGATTTTGAAGAATTGGAGCAGCGGGGATTATTGAAGATTCTCTGTGCTTATCCTGAATCGGCGGGTCTAGAAGACCACTTACAAATTATCAAGTCGGAAATTGCGGAATTTAAACCTGTGAGGATTGCGATTGATTCCCTTTCCGCGTTGGCACGGGGGGTGAGTAATAATGCCTTCCGTCAGTTTGTCATTGGGGTAACGGGCTTTGCTAAACAGGAGGAAATTACGGGATTTTTTACAAATACCACGGATCAGTTTATGGGGTCACATTCCATTACAGACTCCCATATTTCCACCATTACCGATACGATTCTAATGTTACAGTACGTGGAAATTCGAGGGGAAATGTCACGGGCAATCAACGTGTTTAAGATGCGGGGATCATGGCATGACAAGGGTATTCGGGAATACAGCATTAGTGAAAGGGGACCGGAAATTAAGGATTCTTTCCGCCACTTTGAGCGAATTATTAGCGGTTCTCCAACCCGAATTTCGGTGGATGAGAAGAGTGAGTTATCCCGAATTGTCCGTGGGTTTCAAGATGATGAAGGGGATGATCTGACGCTTTGATGAGGTTGCTAATAACCAGTAGGATGCTTACTGGCCTAATTCCTTACCTTGCCTACTGGGATCGATAACGTGTTTGTAGCAAAAATAAATTGCGGCGCTACATTCTGATCCGATTTTGTCACGACTGCGATTTAATTCAACACGGTCCAGGTTTCGCCGCCGTCACTGGATTGATAAATCTGGTTTTGGTCAGTTGCGGCGTACAACATGGTGGGATCACTAGGAGCTGCGGCCATGTGCAAAACCACTCCTTCCGTCTGGCTATTACCCAATGGCTCCCAAGATTGGCCTTGGTTCTGACTAATGACGAAGGTCTGGCCTGAGGGAGTCAGTTGAAAACCAACCAGGTGATTTTGATCACCTGCTTCGATGGCTATTAAGTCTGTGAGCGGCGCAGTCGCAGTGTTGGGGAGAAAGGTCCAGGTTTGGCCGCCATCGGTACTTTCAAACAGTCCGGCTTGGGTGGTGGCAAAGACATGATCGGAGTTTTGGGGAGCGATCGCAAACTTAAACGGTGTAGCATCTAAGCCA
>JAYKIC010000575.1:0-4188 GCA_035284985.1 Leptolyngbyaceae cyanobacterium | reverse complement strand
AAATAGCATAGGGGCTGAATCACCACATACACTTCAGTGAAGGGACAAAGTAGTCAAACCGCTCAATTGGGACAGGTGGCCTGAGCATTAGTACTAATGCCTAGTACTGAGCATTGGCCCTGAGCTATATTGCGCTAGCGTTGCCCTATCCTCCTTACAATAGCCATAGGGGCTAAAAATGTGCGGAAAGTAGCATTTTTTTTAACGTAATGATCCCTTTACCTAGCACGAATCACCGTTGAAGAACAGACCATTACCTGAAAATCATGGCCTGTTCTTGAAACCTCTTTTGATCCTTCTCAGGAGAAAAACCTGAAAAAATACCTGAAAAAACAGAACATTTCCTTATTTCTTTTTTCTAAGATATTGGCGATAGTAGTACCAGCTTAGGGTTCAGACCGAGAAAGCAGTTAGACACTGTTACTTCTCGTCTAATCCCATCGAGCAACCATCAAGGAACATTTCACTAGCATTTTTCGGCCCATACTGACCAGTATGGGTCTTTTTTTGGGCTGACGTTAGGGTATTTATACTTAATCTTTTTTAACCGTCCCCTAGAAGCGCTAAATGGGAAACAGGCCACAACGGAATTTAACGGAATTTAGCAGGTGTTGGTCTGAATACGCTAGTGGTAGAGTATAACTAGATCAGAATACACTTCCGCTAGGGAGATGGGGAAGCGTTCCTTGCGGCGCAACCGCTTTGTCAAATAGTACAAACCCATGCTCCATTGGACATCTATGCTTCATGTGATAGGAGGCTTTTTTCCCAATGCCCCGTAGTATTGGTATCCGCACTGCTGAAGCCCGGTCAGAGCGTATGACCGGACAAATTCATGTTTACGACGGTATGGGCAAAGGCAAGTCCCAGGCGGCGTTGGGGGTGGTGCTACGATCCATTGGCTTGGGCATTCGCCATTTTTCCCAGACCCGTGTACTGTTGTTGCGTTTTCTTAAGGGACCGGAGCGAACCTATGACGAAGATGCAGCGATCGAAGCCCTCCAGCGGGGATTTCCCCATCTGATTGACCAAGTGCGGACAGGACGGGCGGAGTTTTTCGGGCCAGGTGAGGTGACGCGGTTTGACCGTCAAGAGGCTCAGCGGGGCTGGGATGTGGCGAAGGGGGCGATCGCCTCTGGCCTATATTCCGTCATTGTTCTAGATGAAATTAACCCAGTGCTGGACTTGGGCCTATTACCTATCGATGAAGTAGTGCGGACCATCAAGCGCAAACCGGAACACCTGGAAATTATCGCCACAGGTCGAGCGGCTCCCCGTCCCCTGTTGGATATTGCTAACTTGCATTCCGAAATGCGGCAACACGCCCATCCCGAAAGTGCTGAACATGGTATTACGGGAATTGAAATTTACACCGGGGAAGGCAAGGGTAAGTCCACCAGTGCCCTCGGTAAAGCATTGCAAGCGATCGGGCGGGGTATCAGCCAAGATAAGTCCCATCGGGTGCTGATTATGCAGTGGCTTAAAGGGGGAGCGGGATATACGGAGGATGCAGCCATTTCGGCCCTGCGTCAGATTTACCCCAATTTAGTGGATCATCAGCGCTGTGGTCGGGATGCGATCGTCTGGCGGGGACAGCAACAGGAGTTGGATTATGTGGAGGCGGAGCGGGGCTGGGAATTGTCACGGGCGGCCCTGGCATCAGGTCTCTACAAAACCCTGATTTTGGATGAACTGAACCCTACGGTGGATTTGGAATTGTTGCCGGAGTATCCCATTGTCCAATCCCTGCTAAAAAAACCGAGGGAAACCCAGGTGATTATCACGGGGCGATGCAAAAATCATCCGGCCTATTTTTCTTTAGCGAGCGTTCATTCGGAGGTTTTTTGTCACAAACACTATGCGGAAAGTGGAGTGGAATTGAAACGCGGGGTAGATTTTTGAGATAGAAGGAACGCTGCCAAGCCTTATCCCTGATGCTTTACTGGTACCTGTTTAGCGTCAACATGATTAACCCACTCCCAATCCCTCTCAAGAGGGTAGCTCGCAGTTGATCAACAAAAACTGAGCATTCCTCCGGATAGGGTCTAAATTTCGTACAATTCAAGGGGTAGATTGTCCGGGTCTTGGAAAAAGGTAAACCGCTTGCCCGTGAGATCATCAAGGCGAATCGGTTCGGTGGCGACCCCCGCTCGGTTGAGGTGGGCGATCGCCCTCTCCAAGTCATCCACCGCAAACGATAGGTGGCGCAATCCCTGGGCTTCAGGCCGACTGGGGCGCGACGGTGGGTCTGGAAACGAAAAGAGTTCAATGGCGACAGAATGGCCTGTGGCATCTGGAGCGCCCACTTGCAAATCCAGCTTGTAGGACTGGCGTGCCGCTCGATAAGTCTCCCGGATGATGGCAAATCCCAAAATCTCCGTATAAAATTGCTTCGATCGCTCATAATCTGAGCAAATAATCGCAACGTGGTGAACATCACGAATGATATTGAGCGCCATAGTCATCACCGCACAAACAGCAGGGAGGGTCAATTAAGCTTATGACAACAGCGGCACAAATTGCTACCTTTGGAGCCGGATGTTTTTGGGGGGTGGAAGCCGCATTCCGCCGTTTGGATGGGGTGATTGCCACCTCGGTGGGCTACATGGGTGGCCATTTTGCCAATCCTTGCTACCTGGATGTATTGTCGCGGATTACGGGCCATGCTGAGGTGGCGCAGGTGCAATATGATCCGGCCAAAGTCTCCTATAACCAGCTTCTGGATCTGTTTTGGCAGATTCATGATCCCACCAGCCTCAATCGTCAAGGGGCCGATCGGGGAGATCAGTACCGTTCGGTGATCTTTTTCCATACCCCGGAGCAGAGGGCGATCGCCCACCAATCGAAACAAACCCTAGCGGCATCGGGACGCTATGACAAACCCATCGTCACCCAAATTGAACCCGCTGCCACCTACTGGTTGGCCTCTGAGGAACACCAGCACTATTTTGAAAAGCGCCATCGCATTCCCCATTGAGCCACCCCCCTGTAATTCCCCCTTTACTTTCACGAAGCGTGTCCAAACAACCGAGGGAAGTTAAGGAGGGTAACACCAACGTCCCCTCTCATGGGGCTAAACGCACAATCTCCCAGCCGGACTCTGTTTTGTTGTAGCAAAGGCGATCGTGGAGCCGACTGGAGCGGCCTTGCCAAAATTCTATCCGGATCGGGGATAGGCGAAAGCCACCCCAGTGGGGCGGACGGGGAATCTCATCGGTGTTGGCATACTGGGCCTCTAAGCGGGTTTGGTTGGTTTCCAGCAGGAGGCGATCGCCAATCACCTGACTTTGGGGCGAAGCCCAGGCCCCAATCCGACTGCCCTTCGGCCGACTGTTAAAGTATTCATCCGATTCCGCCGCCGACATCGGGGCCACTGTCCCCTCAATCCGCACCTGCCGCTCCAACGGTTCCCACCAAAACACCAAGGCCGCATGGGGATTATGCAGCAATTCCTGACCTTTGCGACTGGTGTAGTTAGTGAAAAAGCAGAAGCCTTGGGGGTCAAAATCCTTCAGCAACACAATTCGGGCGGAGGGGCGACCGTCTTCCCCCACCGTCGCCAAGGTCATGCCATTGGGTTCGGCAATATCGGCGGCTAAAACATCTTGCCACCATTGTTGAAACTGGTCGATGGGATGGTCGCACACATCGGCGCGATCGAGGGTGGCGGCTCGGTAATCTTTACGAAGATCAGCAACGGAAGGGTCTGGCATGGGATTTGGGATTTTAGATTTTAGATTTTAGATTTGGGATTTTAGATTAGACCTGTCCGAAAATTGGGGTGGAGTACCCGCGCAGCGGGTACTCCACCCCAATTTTCGGACGACTCTATTTGTTCGATTTGGGGTTTTAATAAGATAGCGTAGTTCACCCCATCATCTCGGACATCGTTGGTAATCACCCTTGCACTTCGTATACTGTAGGCAAGAGTGTTGCGACTGATGGGTTATCGTGTATGCGTCTAAAGAAGTTAGCTTATGTTTTATGGGTGGGGTTAGGATTGGCGATCGCCACCGGATTTGCCACCGTTTTTTTCACCACCTTCACCACCTTCACCACCTTCTTCAGCGGCGACAGCCTAGCCATTGATACTTGCGAATACCACGCTGAAGCCTATGATGGCCTAGAACTCGCCCCGCTGACGGAAGAATTGCAGGGGAGTGGTCTGATTGGACGCATCCATGGTGC
>JAYKIC010000574.1:0-11001 GCA_035284985.1 Leptolyngbyaceae cyanobacterium | reverse complement strand
CCAGCCATTCAAACAGGTTGGCCGCAAACCAGGCATTGGATTCACACACCCAGCGGGTCGGGGAAAATAGGGTACGAATCCCCCACAGGATAGGCGCGGGGACAAGGGATCGCAACACCACCCCCACTACCGCTTGCTGCTGGCGGGGCGATCGCCCCGCCATAATCTGCTTTGACAATTTGACAAACCCTGCATATCCCGGCTGAATCGATTTGATCCCGATGGCCTTCGCCATTTTTCGGGAAAACAGGGCAATAAAGAGGCGATCGATAAAATTATCGTGGTAGGTTGTGGGTGAACTAAAGGGGGAGGATGAGGGTGCGAGTGAAGCCATAAATACTGACCGATTTAACAGCCCCGATTATACGGGTTAAACCTTTGATAAACAAATGATAAATCCTATTCTCTGCGCTCGACGAATACTTTAAATCAGGCGAAAGTAGGGGGGAACTATTGTGGTTTTACAGGATAACCCATTGTGAACATTGCCTACTTTGTTAATCAATATCCCAAGGTTAGTCATAGCTTTATTCGACGGGAAATTATGGCGTTAGAAAACGCTGGTTATTCAGTCAAGCGGTATGCGTTGCGATCCCCTGTCGATCAACTCGTGGACCCTGAAGACAAAGCGGAGTTAGAGAAAACCCGATTAGTCTTGGTAGGCGGTTTGCTGGGCCTAGGGGTTGCCTTGATGGGGGTGGCGATCGCCCATCCCCGCCAATGGTGGCAAGCCTTAACCATGGGGATTGCCCTGGGCCTATCCTCCGACACCGGAATATTGAAGCATTTGATCGCCCTAGCCGAAGCCTGTGTGCTGTATCGCTGGCTACAACAGGACCAGATTGATCACCTGCATGTCCACTTTGGCACTAACTCAACCACCGTTGCCCTCTTGTGTCGGCAACTGGGGGGACCGCCCTACAGCTTCACGGTTCATGGTCCAGAAGAGTTCGATCGGGTCAATGGCATCGCCCTCACCGAAAAAATTAACTACGCAACATTTGTCGTGGCGATTAGTTCCTTTGGTCGTAGCCAACTTTATCGTTGGTGTGCGTATTCTCAGTGGAGCAAAATTCACATCGTGCGCTGTGGGGTGGATGAGCAATTTCTCCAAGCCACTCCAGTGGCGATTCCCGATACGCCAACCCTGGTATGTGTGGGTCGGCTTTGCGAACAGAAAGGGCAGCTTTTGCTTTTGGATGCAGCTCGCCAAATTGCCCAGAAGCAAATTCCGCTTAAGCTCGTTCTAGTCGGGGATGGAGAGCTACGATCCGAGGTGGAATCTCGAATTGCGGCCTATGGACTTCAAGAGCAGGTGACGATTACCGGTTGGGCGAGTGGGGCCGAAGTGCGGCGCTATCTGAATGAAGCACGGGCTTTTGTGTTGCCCAGTTTTGCGGAAGGGTTGCCTGTGGTGATTATGGAAGCACTAGCCTTAGGTCGTCCGGTGATCAGTACCTATGTGGCTGGCATTCCTGAATTAGTGGTACCAGGGGAATGTGGTTGGTTGGCGATCGCTGGCTCGGTCGATGAGTTAGCCAAAGCCATGGAAGATGCCCTCACTCAATCAGTGGATGTTCTGGAAACCATGGGGCAGATTGGGGCGGAACGGGTGCGATCGCGCCACAATGCCCAAACTGAGGCCCTAGCCCTAGCCAAACTCTTTCAGTCCTCGGATCATCAAGGTTTTGAGCTTAGCGTTTGACCTTGTGATCCTTCCACCGATCCCACCGATTTTCCCTCTACTTTGCATCAGTAAAACCGATTAGTCCTCCGTTATATTGCGGAAAATGGATGCAGAGCCAGACTCCCTAACGCTGGATGGATAAAAGCCCTAGTCCTCCTGGGTATCCCAAGGGTCAGCCATAGTTGAGGCGGAATAGTTTGAATGGGTTCGGGGTCGATCGGACGCGGGGGGCCGAGGGGGTGTTGAACGGGGCTGATCGACCTCCTCCTCCTCCCAGTCATCCCACGGATCGGGGGTTGTCTCCGGTTCAACCATAAAATCGTCCGCGATCGGAGACGCTTGGGATGATGCGGTTGATCGGGGAGAGATGGCATCGTCTTCGTCCCAAATAGCCGTATCTACGCCGTCATCGTCCCAATCTAAATCATCTAGTCGCTCATCGTCTAAGCGTTCATCGTCTAGTCCTTGGTCAATTGTATTTTCAGTAGTGCGTTCCCGGTTGTTTGGGGCTGGAGTGGGTGGTTCTGCCGGGGGAACGATTAGGGTATGAACCTGTTTCTCAACGGAGGTTTTGACCGTTTGTTGAACGGTTTTGAGCCGATTGACCATGGGACGACTCCGCTCTTTGAATTGGCTAACCATCGCCTGTCCCTTGGTTTTCATGGTGTCAGTCACGCTGCCCACCCACTCTGGATCATTCCAAGGCTGGTCATCATCAGCGATCGCCCCTTCCACCTGATCCACCTTATCGGCTACGGTTTCGGATACCTTTTGGGCAAAGGTTTTGGATAGAACTTGGGCTTTTTCGGCTAATGCTTTCATCCGATCCGTCGCCTTTCGGGCAATGGATTGGACATGGTGGGAGAGCGATCGCCATTCCTCCGTAGCCCCGTCCCAATAGTCTTGCTTGAGCTTAGCGGTCATTGTGGCTAACTTAAACCGAAGCCCTTCACTATAGAGGCGCAACTGTTCAACGGATTCATCAGCAATCAACACTCGCTGCCGACTAAAGCTCCGAATTTGCTTGGGTGAGATCAAATAGAGGCCATCGGTAAACTGGGTGATGCGTTTGGGCAATTGTCCGTCGGGCACCATCAGATAGCGGATAATCACACCACTATTGAGGTCAAATAAACAATCGGTGATAGTGCCAAGGCGATCGCCCCCCTCTGTCCAAACCTCAGTGCCAATCAGCGATTCCAATTTCTGAACTTTCTCGACAGTAGTGTCTTCTGCGGTCCCTTGCACCAATACCTGGGCCTTGATGGTTTTAATTTGAGGCAACTTAAAGACCAAGCGGGCTGCACCAAACCAACCCGGTTTGACCACAATGCCCAACACTCGATTCACTTGGGGAAACATCCACAACACATCAACCCGCCCCAATTCTTCCAAGGTGACGCTATCGATCACGGTATGGTGCAGCAGTTCGCTCTGGCGAACTAACGTAGAGGGATGGGCTTGATCTGGGTTGGTCATAGGTTGGTAATAGCGGTGCGATGAATCCATCAATGGGCGATCGCAGCATCAAAGCCGTGGGAGCGGCGATCCTACTTTCGTCTCCCATTTTAGGGTTTTGTTCAACTGTATGGGTGTGAAGAACTTGAAAACCCAGCATTACCCAGCCTAATCCCCTCGTCCCAAGGCGAGGAAAACCACTCCTCTCCCTGGCCAAGGAGGAGTTAGAGGAGATGGTTCAATGGGTGGGTAAAATCCTCCGGCCCTAGTTGCCCGTCAACCACTTCTGAGCATTGAGCCGCTGAATTACATACATCACCATCAGGTCCAAATTGATTTTACGTTCGTCAATCATGAAAGACTCTAGGGTGGCGGGGGTGGAGCCGTAATCGGCAGCCGCGTAGAATTTTGGTCCCTTAATGTCCTCTTGCTGAAATGCGATGAGAAACTGACGTTTGCCTTGCTGCCAACGACCTTGGACCTGCCAATAATCGTTCCCATCCGTGCCTGGTATCGGCAGGGCTTGCTTGGTAAAGGTTAAGGCAATATCTTCAACCCCGGCTTCGGCAAGACTATCTTGCAATGTCGGCACAAAATCCTGGTTGATAAATTCCTCAAACGGCTTATCTTCCGGGGCAGGGGGTTTTTCTTTTGTCTTTTCAGTCGTTTTCTCTTCTGCCATTGCGTGTTCTCCTCCCTACGTTATGTACAGGCCATGCTGATGTTGCAGTCAAAATCGGAACGTCAAAACTAGCGGGTTCAATCAGATTATCCGATCAATTCAATAGTTGGATCAAAGGTCATCATACCTTAGGACTATAGTCCCAACCAAAGATGATTCAGCCAGAATGCGATCGCCCCACTCCCCAAAGGAACCGTTAAGTTATCAATTCCCAGTTTGGACAGCAATTCCAGCAGGGTGGCGCAGAGGGCGATCGCTGCCGCAATCCCCCATGTCGCGGGGGTAGCTCCCTGGACCGCCCACAACGTCAAGCCACTGACCGTGTAGCTGGCGATCGCCATGGCCAAGGTTCCTTCCCAACTTTTTTTCATCCCCCATACGGTAAACGAGTGTCGTCCCCAGCGCTGCCCCACCAAAGCCGCCATACCATCGCCCCAGGTCATAACCAAAACCCCGATGACCGCATAATAGGGCATCCCCATGGGCCAGAACACGGCAATCAGAATACCAATGCTCATGGCATAGAAGAAGGTGCCCAAACTTTTCCGCCCTACACTATCGATCAGCGGCAGTACCGGGAATTTATAGGACAGCAAGGTAATGGCGCTGGCCCCCAGGGACGCTAAAATCCCTGCCCATGCTGGAATTTGCATCCACCAGGCTAATAAAATAACGTTGCCAGAGCCAATATGTAAAATCTTGCGGGGCACCTCTGGTCGGTCTTTAGCCCAGTGCTTCGCTGTAACCGTGGTCGTGATCACTAAACTTAACCAGAGAACAACTATCCCCAGGTGCTTCATCATCGGCACGGAGTCCAGTAACGTCAGGGCCGTCAAGGCTAGCGGGAGAGGGTTGGGCATCATACTACTGGGCAGGGTCGGCATGGGCAATGTAGACACACGTTTAACTCCCTTAGTCAGACATTTCACTTGTACGCCGACCCAACTCATAGATCGCTGAGCCAAGACAAACCATGATGCCAGTACTAATAGCCCAGCTTTGCCCCAAACTGCTCTCAATACCGTATTCGCTGAAAAGACCAATCAGTAAGAAAGGCACAATACTTAATAGTGATGCGAGAAAATCATTCTGGGATTCACGGGCTTGGCGGGTCCGCTCCAACTCTTCTTTGGACGAGTATAGAAACCGTTCCTCGGCAAAATTGAACCAGCGGCTAAGTTGAAGGGTAATCCAATGGCTGAGGGGGGATAACCCTAAATACAGTGCTAAGGCCCAGATCGCCCCACCCAGCAGTAAAACGGTGTCAATTTCAAATTGGAACGGCCAGAAACTAATGGTAAAAGTCATATGCAGTTAAGTTGCTAACGTTATCCAACACAGGAGCATTGAGTCTGCGAAATCCATGGTGTACAGGGGTTGATCGGGGGTATTGAACAGGCTTAGGCGGGGTACAGCAAGACTGGACTTCGGCTTGGACCCCACCGCCAAACTTCTCTATTAATTTAATATTCATCTACTGTAACTAACAGTACCAAAAATTAATAGAGGCAACGAATAGGGATAAATCGAGGGCAGGGATGGGAAGTTTGGGCGGTAGATCGGGGGTGACAATCTTGAAACCATAACCGATTGGGACTGTTTTAGGCGATCGCTGGGTTCAGCCGATGGTCAGGGCGATCGCCCTGTCTCCCTGCCTTCTTACCTCGCTTTTGCCCCTATTAAGTGAGGATTTCTAGACATTGAGAAATTGAAACCTGGCCTTGAATCCGCTGAAGCAACCGCTCGGTTAAATCAGCACTCAAAGGAAATGGAGAATATGGGGTAGAATATCACCACTATCCCACAGCTACAGAGGTTAGGGTTCAGTTCAAAAGGGCTACCCTGTCTAATCTAGAGCTGTCCCTAAGTGGGTTTTAGCTTACTTATGCCGTTGTGGTTGGTACGTGATCAATGAAGATGACAACATCTCCTGTGGATGCCCTCCTTAGTGTTATGACCGTACCGTTGCTAGTGGGCCTGTTGGGCGCAAAGGCAATGGCTGAGATGATGGAGGGAGCCGGAGCCGCGAGTGAAGAGGTCTTTCGGGGCGATCGCCTGCCCCTTTTAAATAACCTGGCCTCATCCAATTCCTCTAGCAACACCGCATCTTGATATTTCAAGGACTGAGAAACTATTGACATAAGGTTCACCATGAGTTCAACCCTGCGCTCTTCCAGCGATTTACCATCGTCTTCTAATATTTTGTCTCAAAATGTTTTGTCCCAAACAGACTCATCGCCATCCGGTAAACTTGCAACTGATCCGCACCATGGGGAAGGCTTAGAAGATATGGGTAGTTCGTCATCAGTTCATCTATTTCTCCAGCATCGCCTCCGGATAGTCGAGGATATTTGGGAATTAGTGTTACAGCAGGAATGTGGTCCAGAGTTTGTGGACCTCCTCCGCCGCCTGCTAGCCGTCTGTTCCCGCGACGGACAGGCCGCTGAATCAGGCAGTCAAGATGCCTTGGATATGATTGAGTCTCTGGATTTGAATGATGCGATCCGAGCGACCCGTGCCTTTGCTCTCTATTTTCAGCTAATTAATATTGTTGAGCAGCACTACGAACAGTTAGGGGAGCAGCAACAATACGAAGCGGCCTATGAGCGAGCCGCAACAGGTGAACCCTCGACTCCATCCTTCTTTGCCATGGACGCTGTTCCGGCTTATCTAGACTTAGAATCAGATAAGGCAGGGAGTGCCGATCAGGCCAATCTTTTGGCCAAAGGAATGCAACAGAACCAACAATATCGCCGGGAAACCCGCACATTTCAGGGGATGTTTCCCAAGTTAAAGCGTCTGAATATCCCGCTTCAACATATTCAGGATTTAATGGATAAGCTAGATGTGCGATTAGTATTCACGGCCCATCCTACGGAAATTGTGCGCCATACAATTCGCGGAAAGCAGCGTCGAATTGCTAAGATTCTACGTCAATTGGATCAGGCGGAAGAAGGACCACGATCCTCGGCCCTTGCAGCATCGTCCTGGGAGACGAAGGAACTCAGACGACAACTCACGGAAGAGATTCGACTGTGGTGGCGGACGGATGAACTGCATCAGTTCAAGCCCACGGTGTTAGATGAGGTGGATTTTACCCTCCACTACTTCGATGAAGTTTTGTTTGATACGATTCCCCAGCTATATCAACGGTTTTGTGCTGCGCTCAAGGCAACATTTCCCACGTTGCAGCCGCCTCGGTATGATTTCTGTCAATTTGGTTCCTGGGTCGGTTCAGATCGGGATGGTAATCCTTCTGTAACCCCGCAGATTACTTGGAAAACTGCCTGTTATCAACGTAATCTAGTGATTCGCAAGTACATCGAAGCGGTGGATGAGTTAATTGAATTACTCAGTTTGTCCTTGCACTGGAGTGACGTGCTGCCCGATTTGCTAGAGTCCTTGGAGCAGGACCAAATGCGAATGCCTGATATTTACGAACAGCTAGCGATTCGATATCGGCAAGAACCCTATCGGTTGAAATTGGCCTATATTAAGCAGCGGTTGATGAATACACGCGATCGCAGTATCCAACTTTATAACGGAGATTGTTTCCAAGACGAACTACCAGAAATTGATCCCATGTTAGCCTATCGATCGGGGGCGGATTTCTTGGCCGAGTTGCAGCTAATCCAGCGCAATTTGGAAGAAACAGGGTTAAATTGTCAGGCATTGGAGAAATTGCTTTGTCAAGTGGAGATCTATGGGTTTACCTTGGCGCGGCTAGATGTGCGACAGGAAAGTTCCAAGCACTCGGATACCTTGGATGAAGTGGCGGACTACTTGCAGTTGATGCCCCAGCGCTACAATGAGCTTTCCGAGGCGGAACGGGTAGAGTGGCTAGTTTCAGAGTTGCAAACCCGCCGTCCCCTGATTCCCAATGAGATGCCCTTTTCTGATGCAACTCGCAATATTTTGATGACCTTTCGGGTGATACGGAAGCTGCATCAGGAGTTTGGTGCCCAAATTTGTCAGACCTACGTGATTAGTATGAGTAACCATGTCAGCGATTTGCTGGAAGTGTTGCTCTTGGCTAAGGAAGCAGGGCTATATGATCCGGTGACAGGGGTGGGCAACCTGCGAATCGTGCCGCTGTTTGAGACCGTTGAAGACCTGCGGCGGGCACCTTCTGTGATGAAAGCAGTGTTTGAGTTGCCGCTGTATCGAACCTTTTTGGCGGGTGGCAGTAGTGAAACGGTCAAGTCTACCTTGTTGCCGGATTTGCAAGAGATTATGTTGGGCTACTCCGATAGCAACAAGGATTCGGGCTTTCTCAGCAGTAATTGGGAAATTCACAAGGCCCAGCAGTCGCTCCAATCCACGGCGGAACCCTATGGGATTGCCCTGCGGATCTTCCATGGCCGGGGGGGATCGGTGGGTCGGGGTGGTGGCCCCGCCCACGAAGCCATTCTGGCCCAGCCCGGTCGCAGTATTGCAGGGCGGATTAAAATTACGGAGCAAGGGGAGGTGCTAGCCTCCAAGTACAATTTGCCTTCTTTGGCGTTGTCTAATCTAGAAACCGTGACGACTGCCGTGATGCAGGCTAGTCTACTCAACAGCAAGTTTGACTCGATTGATCCCTGGAATGAAATCATGGAGGATTTATCAGTCCGTTCCCGTGCTCACTATCGGGCCTTAATTTATGAACAGCCTGATTTTATTGACTTTTTCCACGAAGTAACTCCGATTGATGAAATCAGTCAGCTCCAAATTAGCTCCCGTCCTGCCCGTCGGGGAGGAGGGAAGAAAAAGGGGTTGGATGGACTTCGGGCCATTCCTTGGGTATTTAGTTGGACGCAGACTCGTTTCTTGCTGCCTGCATGGTATGGAGTGGGAACGGCACTGAAGGGATTTGTGGACGAAAGCCCTGCGGAACACCTGAAGCTCTTGCAATATTTCTACTTTAAGTGGCCCTTTTTCCGGATGGTTATCTCGAAGGTGGAGATGACCCTTTCTAAGGCAGATTTGCAAATGGCGAATCACTATGTAAAACAATTGACTAGTCCAGAGGATCAGGAGCGGTTTGACCGTCTATTTAATCAAATTTCCCAGGAGTTCCAGCTCACTCGTGATTTAGTGCTCAAGATTGCAGGTCATGAGCGATTGCTAGACGGTGAGCCGGAGTTACAGCGTTCGGTACAGCTTCGGAATGGCACGATTGTGCCTCTGGGCTTTTTGCAGGTGTCGTTGCTGAAGCGGTTGCGGGACCATAAGAAAAACTCTAGTACGGGGATGGTGCGATCGCGCTATAGCCGGGGTGAGTTATTACGGGGTGCGTTGTTAACCATTAATGGTATTGCGGCAGGAATGCGGAATACAGGTTGAGTGTGACCCTAGGGCATGATCAGGAAAGGGTGTTGGGAACCATTATTGTCCTCAACACCTTTGTCCCGTTCCTCAGGCAATACAGTCTAACCACTGCCGCACTTCCGCCTCGTTCATGCAGTACATTGTGCGCTGGGTATTGGGATCATAAATCTCCCAGTAAGCGTTGCCGTAGCGATCGCGCCCCTTAATAATAGTTGGTTCATGGTGGGGAGAAATCCACTGACGCATTTGCTGACCGAGGGCGATCGCTGCTTTTAGCACCAGCCGACCTAAGTCAGGGGGACGGTGGGGAGGATAATCAATTAACCGGACTGTGCGTGTAGTCATGGTGCTCTCAATCCAAGTGATGTAAAACAATATCGGGGACTTTATGGTGGACTACCCCGCCATATACCTGGAGAGTCCCCATGGGTAGCCATCTCATCTTTGTTTTATCACCCAAAATGGATTTTTGTGTAATCTGTTACAGAAATTTCCAAATTGATTGTGCCTGCCTTATGGCTCATGACCCTACTGCTCCAAAGCGATCGCCCAGTCATGGTCGAATTTGGGAGGCTAACCCGCCACAATAAGACCATTTAACGATAGCCCGATCCGTTGACAGCAGGGTTATGAATCAAGGGTCTGACCGTTCAGCCCCATAAGGGATAGTACCTTGTCTAGGCTTTCAAGCTCCGCCCCCTAACCTTGGAGCCAGAACTTGAGAATGTACCACAAAGCCCTCAGCCCATCTTTCCAGTTAATTTTTTTGCCTTCTTCATAGGTGCGCCCATAGTAAGAAATTCCCGTTTCATACATTCGCCAGCGCCGCCGGGACCGGGCCACCTTCATGGTAAATTCCACCTCAACGCCAAAATTATTACAGGTCAACACCATGCCATCCAACACCTCTCGTCGAAACATTTTGTAGCAAACTTCAATGTCGCTGAGGGTCGTATTACAGGTTAAATCTACAAAAGCTGAAATGACCTTATTCCCCAAGAGATGATGGAAATAAAGTACCCGGTGGGGATCACTATAAAAGCGGGAGCCATAAACCACGTCAGCTTTGCCTTCGGCAATTAACCGTCACATTTTGCCCCAATCCTGGGGATCATATTCTAGGTCAGCATCCTGGATAATGGGGACATCCCCAGTAGCCTGCTCAAATCCAGTTCGTAGTGCTGCTCCTTTCCCTTGGTTGTGGCGATGAAAAACAACCTTGACGGAACTGGGGCGCGATCGCCCACAGCCACGACTACAGGTTGAGACGCGATAGAAGTGGGATCATCCGCAGTAACAATAGGATGATCGGGGGGCAAACTTTTGACAACAGGCGCATCAGTGGGATCACCAAACGTTTCGATTAGCCAATCTCGGGTACCATCCTTGGAGCCATCATCAACCAAGACAATCTCTTTAGCTACATTAGGAATGGCTTGCACCACCTTCGTTAGCACGGTGTCAATGGTATGAATTTCGTTATACACCGGGATAACAACTGATAAGGTTAATCCCATACCGCTACCTCCTTAATTTTTCCTAGTGCCATAAAACATCAGGGAATAAAATATTAAGAAGAGTGTATCGTGAAGTGGGATTAGACCCTAATGCCCTCCGATGTCATCAAAACACACGGTTAAGTCCAGGTACTTCAAGGGAGGGACGGGATCAAAACCTCCCCATCCCTCCCTGATCAGCCTATCGCTAGGTGCCCCAACCTATCACTCAACAGATCGCTAGACTATGACACGGGGCCAAAACTCCAAAAAAAGAAGAAACCCCGAAGAGGATAATCCTTTCGGGGTTGAATCAGGGTGCATCTACCATTCCCTTCTTCTCCCCATACCCATGACCAACCGGATCG
>JAYKIC010000573.1:0-12192 GCA_035284985.1 Leptolyngbyaceae cyanobacterium | reverse complement strand
GCGGGGGGGGACACCCACCAAAATTTCCGCACGACTCTAATGGTACGGGCGGTTGATCCTAATTGTCGTAATCTTGCTCATAAAAAGTGGAGCGATGATCCCCAGGAATCGGCCAATCTGGATTTTCGCCGCCGATTTTGAGGGCGCGAATGGCAACAAAGTCTTTGTTAAGTTGGGCGATCGCATTAATTAACACATCCAGGGCGATGGCATCGGTCGTCCCCAGGTCAAACCAACAGCGCGCCCAGGTGCCCTCATATTCCACGGCAGACATATTGTGCATCACCGACATCAGGGTATTGTCCGCCACTGCCATTTCATACTCCATATAACTGATTTCCAAGCCCGTTTCCTGAACTTGGAGATTTTCAGCATTAAACCCCCCTAATTTTCCGAGAAAAAACCAGGAGGAAAACACTTCTTCGAGATATTGTTGTTCCATGGCGGAGGGCACTGTCTCCAACTCGACCCAAATCCACAGATCAAAAAAGTCACATTCTCGGAATTCAACGTACATGATGTCGCCCTTTGCTGGTTTAGACTGCGATCCGCCGATGGACAGAACCTGCCCGGAAGGCTGGGCTGCGGAGATAGGGCGCGATCGCCTCCGTTAGCATACCCCAATCGGGCAACCTTTTAGCATATACGAGTCGTCTGGGATAGCCTTAGGCTAAAAGTCTTTGAACGTGTGGTGTGGGCAATCTGTACGCCTAGGGTAGCGTGACGGCCATGTTATCCACAGGTTGAATCCGACTGCTGGCCCCCAGTTGATTGGCTGGGTTGAGACTTTCAAGGCTGGGCTGCAAATCGGCGGGCAAAAGGCTAGCTTCCCCCCAGTGTTCCACGAACGCATTCAGGATCACATCTTGCTGCTCACGAAGTTGGTCGAGATTGGACCCCCGATTGATAATGGCAAACCACACAATACCCTGGTCTTGGGTGGGGAATGCCCCCGCGAGGGAACTAACACTCCATAGAGATCCGGTTTTCACGGCGGCGGAGAGCGGCAGTTGCCGCCCCGCCAAGGTTCCCACATCCCGGCCTGATACGGGCAGCAAATCGGCCAGGGTCCAAGGCGTATCTTTGACGTGCTGATTCATCGCCATGAGAATGCGGCTGATGGCTCTGGCAGAAATTTGGTTTTCCTGTCCCAACCCAGATCCATTAATAATTTGGATTTCTTCCTGGGGTACATGGGTTGTGGTTGCCGCTATTTTAGCCGCCTGTTCCGCTCCTCCCAGCAGATCCGCCAATTGTTGAGCCATGACATTGTTACTGTAAATATTCATCAGCTTCACCAATTGGGCTAGGGGCAGGGAATAATGCTTGAATAAGGGGCGGGGTTGGCGAGCTTGGAGAGCATTGGGGGACGTGAAGCGGACAGGCCCCTGAATCCTGAGGGTGGGTCTAGGGGTGCCGGGAGGCATTTGGAGGTATTGGGCTTCTGCTTCAGCAGGCCAAAGTCTGGCATTGAAGGCTTGTTTCAGTAAGGTGCCAGATTTGATGGGATCATCCTGATAATTCATGGAGAAGTTGCCCGCAATCAGCAATTCCCCAGCGACTTCTTGAATGCCATTCTGTTGGAGGACGTTGGCAAGGGCGATCGCTTCTTCCCACACATACAAGGGATCGCCCCCTCCCTGAATCAGGAGGTCGCCTTCCAGAACCCCATTTCGCACCACCCCTGTGATACTCACTAAGGTTTCAAACTGATGATCGGTGCCCCAGGTATGCAATGCAGCTAAACTCGTCACCAGTTTTGTCAAAGAGGCCGCTGATAGGGGCACGGTTCCTTCATTAGCCGCCCAAACCGTTGTACCGGACTGGACCCAGACCCCCTGTTGGCTGGGATCTAAACCCAATCGCTCTAGGGTGTTGAGATAGCTATTGAGGGCGGCGATCGCCGCCGGATCAGCCCCATATTCCGGTTCCATCAGGGTATTGAGGGACGTTTGCATCAACCATGGGGACAGTTGAGAGGACCGCAACACCAAGACCTCTTCTGGGGAAGAGTTGAGTCCCAAAAGCCATGACACCAATAGAGCAAACACAGACATTTCTCCTTAAAATACCTGTAGGACTATCATCAGTAAGGGACTTGTTTGAAAATCAAGTACCAGGATAGCTTAGGTTTGAGTCCTCAGGTTGGAATTCTCAGATTTGAGTGTTCCAGGGTAAGGGCGAAAGGGTTGGGGATAGGGTGATGAGATTCAGGAGGCCACGGTGAACCGATCGGAGCGTGCGGGACTTTTACAAACGTTGCCCATTGTAGCAGGGGCGATCGCCGGGACAGCATTGATGGTTAATCGGTTGTTTACCCCGACCTTGACCAGTTCCCAATCCCGCTCGGACGTGGTGGGGGTGATTGTCAGCGCGGTGCTGATTCTAATCGGTCTCCTCTGGCAACAAATCCAACCCCGCCCGCCCGAAGCGGTGGACTTGGTGGGAGAAGAAGGGTTTGATCTAGACCCATCCTTACCAGCAGCGGTGCAAACTGAGTTAGCGTGGGCCTCCCATTTGCTGCTGACCAACACGGTGACCAAATCGGTGGTGGTGTGGTGGGATGGCCGAGTGTTGTTGCGCCGGGGCATTCTCGGTTCCGCTACCACCGTTACACCGGGGGCCATTCTCCAGCGGGTACTGGCTAAACAATCCCCGGTTTACCTGGTGCAGTTGGGTCTTTATCCTGGCCGGATCGAGTTCGATTATCTACCCGACAATACCCAGGGGGTAATCTGCCAGCCGATGGGCGATCGCGGGGTGATGGTTTTAGGCGCAAACGTACCTCGCAGCTACACCAAACAAGATGAAAATTGGATAGCTGGTATTGCCGATAAACTCGGCGATACCTTGGCCAAAGCGCTAAAAGCTGAATAAGCCAGAATTTTACGCTGTCCCTTTCTCTTGCTTTTCTGCTACGCACAGCAGCGAGAGTGCTGCTTCAGGAGAATTCGGATCAAGACCGGATAGCCGTTGCCCCAACTGATATCGCCAATGGGGTGGGTCTCCCATAACGCCTTGCAAAGCCTCTTGGCCTACCCTTTGGTTGTGGGGATAGATCTTGACCTCAAAGCCCATAGGGTTCAGGGTATCGCGCAGCATTTCAGTAGTGACCCCATCTCCAGGACGATGATGTATTTCTGTTTGCAAGGCGTTCAGTCGTTCTTCCCGTTGGGTATGCAAGTTAGGCAGCAAAAGTTGATAAACTCGCAAACGGATTTTATATACTAGCATGGCCAAACCTTTGTAATTCCATGCACTCAACTGGGGATCGTGGTCGATAATCAAGCGCCCACCGGGACGTACTAAACGGGCGGATTCCTGCAAAGCTTTCACCATATCATCGCAGTGGTGCAGCGTCGCATTGACCACAACAATATCAGCAAACTCCGAACGCAGGGGTAAATCCTGGGCATCGGCAAGCAAGGGGGTATAACCAATGGTCTGGGCCATTTTTAGCGATCCCCGACTCACATCCACGCCAATTAGCAAAGCGGGACTGCCACCCAGGTTGGCATATACATTACCGGGACCACACCCCACATCCACCACAATTTTGCCATCCCACGATCCACCCGCTGCCAACCAACGATCACGGAATGCCTCATCCCGATGACAGCTCTCAAAATAACCCTGGGCGGATTCTGGTCGATCAAAGTAAGCAGCGTTCGCTTGTAAGCCAACGCTGGGATTGGGAATATCAACACCAGGAATGCCATCAATCACCGTCAGGGAGCGATCGCCAGCAAGATAATCTTGGAGGACAGACAACCCATCAGTAGATATCGAGTCCCTACTTGCAGCAGCCATAGACTTTTCCTGAGAATAAAAGATTAACTAACGACCTGAGAACATTATTTGGCAACCGCAAGACCACTAATAAAACAAGTCATTCAAACGGGTCAGCGAACACAACCTGCCCTACTATGGAGTGCAGTAAAGTCAAAATCAAGCAACGAAGAATCAACTGGAAACCGATTTCAGTAAAAGACTGTAATGAACTGAACAGGTACACCTAACCGCCATATCACTAGCCAGAAACGCTAGACTTCACCCCAACAGAACACCAAGCAACCGAGCTTACCCAAACATAAGATTTACGCATTCAAGATTCATGTTCTAGATTGTTATCATATTAGCATAGTTTTACTGAGGTGATAGGTTAGAGGAAATCTTTAGACCATTCAGCAGTGTTCAGATGGATCGAGTTTGTCGTTCATCGTATAGCCTGTTGAAGGGGGAAGAGATCTGCCTATTAAGGCCACACTTGCGTGGACAAGGGTTGGATCTTCACTTTCATGGTACAGATGCATAGACCAATACCCCTACGCCCTATATTTTGATGTTAATATTTGGCTGCATTCCATGGGATCAGAAAGTTGGCGGGGGATAGTTTGGACTTTATTACGCTCAGGAAAGAATGGACTTCAAATTTTAAGGGGGATATTTTAGCGGGGATTGTTGTGGCGTTGGCCTTAATTCCAGAGGCGATCGCCTTCTCCATCATTGCCGGAGTGGACCCTAGTGTGGGCCTTTATGCCTCCTTCACCATGGCGGTGGTCATAGCGATTGTGGGAGGGCGACCGGGCATGGTGTCCGCTGCAACGGGGGCAATGGCGTTGCTGATGGTTTATCTAGTCAAGAACCACGGTATTGAGTATTTAT
The DNA here is from genome assembly GCA_035284985.1 of Leptolyngbyaceae cyanobacterium. Taxonomy (GTDB): domain Bacteria; phylum Cyanobacteriota; class Cyanobacteriia; order CAKZMO01; family CAKZMO01; genus JAAHGY01. Next base: position 7,527 of record JAYKIC010000573.1, on the reverse strand, counting down.
TTGCCGCCGGAATACTCACGGGTATTTTGCAAATTATTTGGGGATTCCTTAAAATCGGGCACCAGATGAAATATGTGCCCCGTGCGGTCTTAGTCGGCTTTGTCAACGCCCTAGCCATTCTCATTTTTATGGCCCAATTACCCCAATTCAACGGGGTGGGCTGGCAAATGTATGTCCTAGTGGCCTTGGGTCTAGCCATTATCTATCTGCTGCCCCGTGTGACCAAAGCAGTCCCCTCCCCCCTGGTAGCCATTATTGTCCTCACCCTGATTACCGTTACCTTCAGCATTGAGGTGCCCACGGTGGGCGATATGGGACAATTACCCGAATCCCTCCCCGCCTTCCATCTGCCTCAAGTCCCCCTCAACGGTGAGACCCTGGCCATTATTTTCCCCACCGCCCTCACCATGTCCATCGTTGGGTTGCTGGAATCATTTCTGACCGCTTCTGTCATCGACGATTTGACGGATACCACCAGTGATAAAAATCGGGAAGCCAAGGGGCAGGGAATCGCCAACCTAATCACCAGCTTTTTTGGGGGCATGGCAGGGTGCGCCATGATTGGGCAATCCGTGATCAACATTAAATCCGGGGGACGACAACGATTGTCCACCTTTAGTGCTGGGGTGCTGTTGTTGACGTTTATGGTGGTGCTAGGGCCATATGTGGAACGGATTCCCATGGCGGCCTTGGTGGCGGTGATGATTATGGTGTCCATTGGCACCTTTAATTGGGGCTATCTGCTGAGTTTGCGACGGATGCCCAAAAGCGAGACTGCGGTGATGTTAGCTACGGTAACAGCAACAATCATCACCCATAATTTGGCCATTGGTGTCTTACTGGGTGTGGCCCTGAGTACCTTATTCTTTTCTCGGAAAATAGCCCAGTTGGTCTTTATCACCAGTGGCCTCAGTGAAAATGGTCTAGAACGAACTTACTATGTTTGTGGGCAAATCTTCTTTGTCTCGGTGGGCACTTTTCTGGAAGCGTTTAACTTCAGTGAAGAGTTGGAGTTTGTGGTAGTTGACTTGAGTCAAGCCCATTTGTGGGACCAATCGGCGGTGGTGGCCATTGACAAAGTAGTGCTGAAGTTCCGACGGAAGGGAGCAGATGTAAAATTAGTTGGTTTAAATGAAGCGAGTGCCACGCTGTTGGATAAACTGGCAGTCCATGACAAGCTAGATGCTTTTAAAGATCTCGCGGCCCATTAAAGCGGTACACTAACGCCATACTGATGATAATCATGCCATTCGACTTAATGAAAGCGATCGCCTAAAAAGGGAAGCATGAAAAAAATTCTTTTGTGTACGGACGGCTCAGCCTTTGCCCAAGTTGGCTACGAATACGCCGCATGGTGGGCCAATCGGATGGAAATGTCCATCGAAGTCCTCTACGTCACCGATTTGCGGAAACAGCAGGCGGTCCAATCCTACGACTTCAGCGGCAGTTTGGGGATTGATTCCTATCAAGGGTTACTGGCGCAATTGGTGGAGTTGGAACATGAAGCCGCGAAGGTGAATCATGAACGGGCCAAAATAATTTTGCAGGTGGCTTACCAGGTGCTAGTGGACAAGGGGGTGGACCCCCTGGCCCTCAAGTTAACCCATGAAACGGGTTTTTTGGTGGATCGCTTCCATGATCTAGAGCAGCGGGCAGATCTGGTGATGCTGGGTAAACGGGGGGAAACGGCTAGTTTTGCAGCGGAGCATTTGGGGGCCAATATGGATCGGATTGTTCGCTCCAGCCACAAACCCTGTTTGGTCACATCCCGCGACTTCCATCCCATTGATCGGCTCTTATTTGCCTATGATGGGGGCAAAAGTTGTCAAAAGGCCCTGCATTTTTTAACCAATACTCCCGTATTTAAGGGGCTGGATACCCATGTGGTGACGGTGACGAAGCAGAAAAAGGATGGGGAGGCGATCGCCCTCCTCCAAGCTGCCGAATCGGTCCTAGCGCCCCACGGCATCCGCGCCACCTATGAGGTGCTGCATGGCAATGCCGAAGAAGTGGTGGTGGACTACGCCGAAACCAACCAGATGCATTTTTTAGTGATGGGAGCCTATGGGCATAGTCGCATTCGCCATTTAGTGATTGGTAGCACGACTGCTCAGGTATTGCGGCGATCGCACCTACCCGTTCTCCTGTTTCGCTAGAACACCTAGGGATGTCATTCTAATCGCATTACATAATTCATTGTGGATATCGCTGGTTTGATGCCAGTATATTACTGCATCCGGTCAATGGTGCGGTACTGAATCGCTTCGGCCACATGGGACGTGGTAATGTCTGGCGCATCGGCTAAATCGGCAATGGTGCGGGCCACTTTCAGGATGCGATCGGTGGCCCGCGCCGACAATCCGAGTTTGCGGATCGCCCCTTCTAGCAACTGCCGGGTACTGTCCTCTAGTTGACACCAGCGACGGAGGTGATGGCTTTGCATTTCGGCATTCGATTTGGGCGTGTCGTTTTTGAAGCGATCGCAAATCCGGGCATGGGCGGCGGCAACCCGTTGGCGCACTGGCTCAGAGGGTTCGCCAGAGGTTTGTTGGGTAATTTCGTCTGGTTTGAGTCGATTCACCGCCACTTGGAGGTCAATTCGATCCATCAGCGGTCCCGATAGTTTGGCCCAGTAGTTTTCCCGTTGGCGCGGGGTGCAGGTGCAGGGCTGTACGGTGTCGCCAAAGTACCCACAGGGACAGGGGTTGGTACTCGCCACTAGCATAAATTGGGCCGGGAAGGAAACGGATTGGCGAGTCCGGGAGATAGTGACGTGACCATCTTCGAGGGGTTGGCGTAGAAATTCAAGCACATCCCGCTTAAATTCGGTCAGTTCGTCCAAAAATAAGACACCCCGGTGGGACAGGGAAATTTCTCCCGGTCGGGGATAGCTACCACCGCCGACTAAGGAGGGACCGGAGGCGGAATGGTGGGGACTGCGGAAGGGGCGATCGCTCACCAAATTGCCCTTTTCCTTCAACATTCCAGCAACGGAATGGATTTGGGTCACTTCCAAGGCTTCGGCAAAGGATAGGGGCGGCAGAATACCGGGCAAACGCCGAGCCAGCATGGTTTTACCGCTACCGGGTGGCCCGACAAATATTAGGTTGTGGCCTCCGGCAGCGGCGATTTCCAAGGCGCGACGGGCTTGGGCCTGACCTTTGACATCTTTAAGATCGAGGGTGGGATGGGGCGATCGCGCCAGTTCCGCTTCGCCATCAATTTTGAGGGGGTGATACTGGTCGGGATAGTTGAGGAAATCCGCTACATCGGCAATATGTTTGAAACCATAGACATCGATGCCTTGAACCACCGCCGCTTCACGGGCATTGGCTTCAGGGACGACGAGTCCTTTGACCCCCAGTTTTTGGGCAGTGGCGGCGATCGCCAATACCCCAGCCACGGGCCGCAGGGCACCATCCAAGGACATTTCCCCCAGCAACCAATAGTCTGACAAAAGCTGGAGATTCACCTGTTCTGAGGCGGCCAAAATGCCCACACCGATGGGTAAGTCAAAACTCGGTCCTTCTTTTCGCAGGTCGGCAGGGCTGAGATTAATCACAATTTTCCGCATGGGAAAGGCATATCCCGCATTTTTTAGGGCCGCTTTCACCCTTTCCTTCGACTCCTGAATCGCGGTGTCGGGTAAGCCCACCACCACAATGCCGGGAAGTCCCCCAGCAATATCCACTTCAACCCCCACTTTGACGGCATCGATGCCTACTAATGATGCACTCCAGGTTCGAGCCAGCATGATTTACCCCGATAACGTTTCATCTTTTAAGATGCCCGAAATGGGAGGGGCGATCGCAATCTAGGGGTAAAATCTGAGAGGAAAGGGCGATCGCGCCTCCCATGCCGCCAGTCGCCTTGCGTGGCAGGGTGTAGTCGGGGTAGATTGAGCCAAACTGAGTAGAAGAAACGCCATGTGTGGTCGGATTGTTTGTCATTCTTCCCTAGCAGAACTAGGTTATGCCCTGGATGCATCTGTGCATCCGCAGTTGGCGGGCTTGTATCAACCGTCGTACAACATTCCCCCATCGCAACCGTTGGCGATCGCGTTTGGCAGTGGCAACCAACGGCAACTCGCCCTCGCCCGGTGGGGACTGTTACCTGCTTGGGCCAAGGATGAATCCCTATCCTTCAAAACCTTCAACGCCAGGGCCGAGACCGTGCATGAAAAACCCGCATTCCGAGGAGCATATAAGTATCGCCGCTGTTTATTACCGATGAATGGCTATTACGAATGGCGACGACAGGGTAAAACAAAGCTACCCTATTACTTTTATCGCAGCGATGGTCAGGTATTGGTGTTGGCGGGGCTGTTTGAACTGTGGCGAGATGAGGTGCTGACCTGCACCGTGATTACGACTACGGCCAATGGCATGGCAGCGGCGGTGCATGATCGAATGCCTGTGGTGCTGGAGCCAGAGAATTGGGCGACATGGTTGACGGGTAGCCCAGAAGAATTGCGGTCATTATTGCGCCCAACAGCCAATGAGACCCTCAGCAACCATCGGGTGACGGATCAAGTCAATCGTGCCAAAAATGATGGGGTGGGGTTAATTGAACCGTTGTCCTTGTAAGGGATTTGCGAAAAAGTACCAGTTGGGCGGCGGCAGGCTGCGTATACGTTTAGCGTGACCCCCTCTAACGGTTCAAATCAGCAGCAGCAGCAGATCACCTTGAACCTAGCACCAGCAGTTTTTAACTGTCCGCTGCATTTGAATTGTTATACTGCCTAAGCAATTGACAATGTAAGCAATGATGAAATTCACGGCTCATCTTCGTCATTAACTCTTCTCAGTGAAGATTTATTAAATGCTTTAAAGGTTAGATTTGGGTACTGCCGCACAATAGATCTCAACAAGGCTGTTTCATTCTAAATTTTGACATTTTATGCATCGAGGAAAATACGTCGTTTCCAGTTTCAAGAATTTTAGCCTTCAATGGCTGAAACCCACTAAATTCCTAACCTAAATCTAGAATGAAATGCCCTGACCCTAAATTTATTGCTTATATCAAGAATCTCGTAACCCCAGAGGTGCAGAAAAACTCTTGATGACTGCTATTACCAGAAACGGTTTTAATCTGGGTAAATCCCGCTTTACTCATCATCATTTCTACTTCAGTTATTTCATAGACGGCAAATCCATGTTGAGCCAGTTTTTGCTGCTCTAGATAGGTTTTGGAGGTGTAGCCAATCACCAGTTTACTGCCAGGAATTAACACTCGGTGGCACTCCATCAATACTTGGGGTGCGTCTGACCAAAAGTAGAGCGTATTGACCGTACAAATCTGATTAAATGACTGATCGGGAAATGGTAATGCTGCGGCATCGGCTAAATGGATCTCGATCGCTCCCTGCTGAATCAGGCGTTGAAATCGATTTTGACAGACCTTGAGGGCATCGGGCGATCGCTCTACCCCAACAATCTGGGCGGGTAGCCCTGTTTTCACCAATTTGCTCATCAAATCGCCACCGCCAAACCCGATTTCCAGAATGCGGACGCCGGATTGTAGTTGAAGTTCTGACAACACGAGGTCGTTCATGGGAGCATTCCTGCGATTGAGCAAACGCAGCAGCAGTTGTCCAAACCAACCGGAGGGTAGCCCCAATTGCTCTGCTAAGAAGGCACGAAACGTTTTCATTGATCGTTACCCGTTGGTCGATTGGACATGGCTTCTGGTTGAGCGATGAGTCGTTTTGGCGGAACGCGCAACAGAGAGATACCTACGATCAGCAACCAGACTTCCCAGAGGATAAACCCAATCGGGGTGGTTTCCAGGACAGGCATGGGCGGAATCACCGTTGCCAGAAGTTCGCTTTGCCCCAAGAGCAATAAGGGAGCTGTAAACAAGCCCCACCAGGCAACCCAGGATTTGAACAGGGTTGACGATCGCATTGCCCAGCCAACACCCAGCGTCCAGCCGATTAGCAATGCCTGTCCCAAATGTTCACCGATGACAACGCCACCGTACTGATGCACGGCTTGATAGACTACGCTCACCGCCTCACGGGTTGTTTGACTAGCATCAGGATTGGTATAGAGACTGGCTAAGATAGGGACAACAAAGACCCAGCGCATTAGCCCGATCGCTTGCAAGATGCCAGACAACGCCCCCATCCAAGTGGCAATGGCAAGATGAGGAGAATCGCTGTGGTACTTGGAAACGTTCATCACCGATTGCAGCAGCACACTGGCAGGAATCAACAGCAACGCTGATAGCCCAAAGCCAAACCAGGTCAAAATCAGTCGAGATCCCCCTGTGTGAAACGTTGTCAGGACAACATCAACGGGTTCCCGCAGAATATCATCGTACCCGAAGGTCTGAATCAACAGGATATACGGAATGTTCGACAGAATCACCATCAGGATAAACAAACTGCCCGTGGTGCGAGCGAGGTGTAAGCGGTGCATGAAAAATTCATCTCCATTGGATGCATGTTGGTGAAAGCAACTAAATAAATTATTAGAGCTAACCATTTGCTGGAAGTTGGCAGGCAATCGTTAGGCAAATCAATGCGATCGCAAGAACACTAACTCGAATAGCGTGAAGTTGATCCCATTGCTGTCTGAGATCTTTCCAATCATTGGGCAGTGATTCTAATCTCAGTTGACCGATCTGATTGTTGATCGGCACTAATTGAATAATGGTAAAGAGGATCAATACAGACCATAGGATTGCTGCGATCGCAGCAAAAAATAAGGCTGATTGATGCTGGCGAAGGATAAAAGCCACCCCAATCGTGAGGACTAATGTTAAGGCATACCAAACTGGCATAATGCGACCGTAAATTAGCGCCAGTGCTTTCGATGCAGCCGCGTGACATTGATCGTCTAACCGACTGAGTTGGGGATGGACAAAAGCACTCACCGCCAGTTCATTGCCAACCATTAACCCAGCAATAACAATCGTAATGATTTGAAGTGTGATGAATTGCATGTGTAATCATTTTCCTTTTGCGGTCAGTCCTAAAACCCTGGATGACGTTAACGCCAATATTTCACGACTGCGCGATCGGCGTTTAAGATCTGAGCAATCCAAACTAAAGCGTTTAACATCAGACTAAAGAGAAAGGATGGAATACCGACAGGAACGGTATCTGACAGCTTCAGTAAAATGGCCATCTCTAAGAGATTAGTCGGCATCCCGTCAGCGTTTACCTTACCATCGATCGCCAAGCCATAAAGCCCACGAAGAAACTGTTCAAATCCTGCGGCGGGGCGATTTTCAGTGGTGAACGTGACCCATTCGCCAGAAGAATTGCAAAAGCTATGGTGCATTCCTGCGGGCACTTGTAGGCTTTCCCCGGCTTGCAGCCTGCGGCGATTGCCTTTTTGCCCCACTTCCATTTCCAGACAGCCGCTTAAGACCGTGAAGGTTTCAGCCATTTTGGTGTGGTAATGCAAAGGACTCCCTTTGGCTCCAGGGGGTAAATCAAAGCGGATTTTGGCGTACTGCCCTTGATGTTGGGAGGATGACTGCATGAAGGTCATGCGATCGCCTGTAACCGGGTTCACA
>JAYKIC010000572.1:0-3173 GCA_035284985.1 Leptolyngbyaceae cyanobacterium | reverse complement strand
AAAAGGTAACTTACTGAACTGTTATAGCATTCATGAGCCGATGCACTCATCTGATTTCGGTAAGCTAGAAAGCTATACCCTAGAATCCCTAGAATATGGAAGTGGATGAAAGTGTACCCAGATATTAGCGTTCTTAACCATCAGTCCCGATCTTAAATGATGTATAACGACACCGATTATACCTAGATTAAGCTAAATGCTCCACCTCGCGCATTCTTTTACTGATTTATAATCTGGGGTTCTTTTAATCTGGACAAAACTCGCTATAAATCGTAACATTTTAGCAGAAAGCAAGGCGGGGTTAATCGGCTCCAGTTCTAGGTTTGCTAGTCTCTATTATCACTTTACCTGGTCGTCTTTTTAAGTTACGGCCCTGAGTTGGCGAAAAGTGGGGTAGAACTGTCCCCATCCATCAGTGTGCTCCGCTATGATAAAGATGGATGGAACTGCCGTCATAGATGTATCTGTAAAATATAATTCATCACTATTTAAAGTAGATCTGGGGAGTTTGGGGAGAGGAGCGATCGGATGAGTGAAACTAATCACTATAAAACATTAGGGTTAGATGAACACTCCTCTTTTGAGGAGATTCAGTCGGCTCGCGATCGCCTTTTGAAAGAGCATGATGGCGATCGCAAACAGGCCGAAGCCGTGGAGGTGGCCTATGATGCCATCCTGATGGATCGGTTACGGTTGCGGCAAGAGGGCAAGATTAAGGTACCTGACCGGATTCGTTTCCCTGAGCGCCCCACGGAGCCATCCCCTCCACCATTGGCCGTATCTACACAAAACTTGCCGGAGTGGTTACAGAAATTTTTGGACACCCCTAGCCAGAATGAAGTGCTATGGCCTGGGGTTGCTTTCTCTGGGGTTGCGGTGCTGGGTTTATTGACAACGCCCCAATCGGGTGCGGCAACAGCGGCAAACCTGCCGACGGTTGCCTTGGGCTTAGGGACCATTTTTTGCGTTTATTTTCTCAACCGCAAAGAAAATCGCTTTTTACGTTCGGTGCTACTGACCATTGGGGCACTGGTAATAGGGACCGCCTTAGGGGGATTGCTGGGTGGCCTGGTTGTCGGTCAGTTAAACAGTATTAGTGAAGGTTTGATTTCCCAGGCAGGGTTTGACGTGTTAGTCACAGCATTTGTTTTCTGGATAGTCAGTAGTTTCCTGCGCTAGGTCCGGCTTAACCGAGGGAGTTTCCGGGCAACATTTCCCAACGTTTCGTAGCGTTTTCCAAATATCCGTTGTGTTCACTGGTCAATTCACTGGCGAGTTAGCGACTATGGGAATATGTCGGTCGAAATATTCTAGGTTAGATCAGGAGGGATGGCATGGGGATTGCCACCATTAACCCTAGTACGGGGGAAACGCTGAAAACTTTTGAACCACTGTCCCGTGAGGCGATCGCTTCAAAGTTGGCGATCGCCCAATCCGCCTTTGCGTCCCACCGTGCTACGTCCTTTGAGCAACGGGCCGCATGGCTGTATCGGGCGGCAGATATTTTGGAGGCGCGATCGGAAGAATTTGGCAAGCTCATGACCCTAGAAATGGGCAAGTTGTGGAGCGCGGGGACAGCGGAAGTGCGAAAATGTGCCACGGTGTGCCGCTACTATGCGGATCACGGCGCTGAATTTCTCAGCGATCGCCCTGCGGCAACCGATGCAAGCCAGAGTTTTATTGCCTATCAACCCTTGGGCATCATTTTGGCGGTAATGCCCTGGAATTTTCCCTTTTGGCAAGTCTTTCGTTTTGCGGCCCCGGCCTTGATGGCAGGCAATGCGGGGTTGCTCAAACATGCCTCCAATGTACCCCAGTGCGCCCTTGCCATCGAAGACATTTTTCGGGAGGCCGGAGTTCCCGGCGGTCTTTTCCAAACGTTGTTGGTTTCTGCCAATCAAGTCGCCGACATCATTGCTGACGATCGGGTCAAAGCGGCCACGTTAACGGGCAGCGAAGGAGCCGGAATCAGTTTAGCCACCGCCGCTGGTACCCACTTGAAAAAAACGGTTTTGGAACTGGGGGGCAGCGATCCCTTTGTGGTGCTCGCTAGTGCCGATCTGGAAGCCGCTGCTGCTACCGCCGTTCAATCTAGAATGTTGAATAGTGGGCAAACCTGCATCTCCGCCAAACGCTACATTGTGCAAGAATCCATTGCAGATGAGTTCATGGCTAAGGTGGTCGCCCGATTTCAATCCCTGAAAGTAGGTGATCCCCTGTTGCCGGATACGGATATTGGGCCATTATCGACCCGCTCCATCTGTGAGGAGTTAACCCAACAGGTGCAGGACTGTATTGCCGCTGGAGCCACGGTGGTGGTGGGGGGCGATCGCACTGCCCTAGCCCTTGACCCCAACTTACGACCCGACAACTTTTATCCCCCCACCCTATTAGTGGACATCCCGATCGAGTCTCCGGTGGCGCAACAGGAGTTATTTGGTCCAGTGGCCATGTTATTTCGGGTACCGGATATTGAGGCGGCGATCGCCCTTGCCAATGATGTGCCCTTTGGCCTGGGGGCTAGCGCTTGGACCCAGGATGGAGAAGAGCGCGATCGCCTCGTTCGGGAGTTAGAAGCAGGGGCTGTCTTTATCAATGGCCTAGTCAAATCTGATCCGCGAATGCCTTTTGGCGGAATTAAGCGATCCGGATACGGTCGTGAACTGGGAGAAGAAGGAATCCGCGAATTTGTCAATATCAAAACCGTGTGGATCAAGTAAAATTATTATTAAGATGGTGGAAATCAATTCGTCTTGGTTGAAACCATCTTCATGATCATCTTGGTTCTCTTTCCGTCTGTTGGCCTGTTACCTATCATTGAATCACGCTCTACAAAATCCTGGATTGAGTCCAAACCAGAGGTGGCCAAACGAGTAGGGGCAAAGAAAATAAAGAATAGTGGGAACACTGAAGAAATGGTGGATGAACGGAGGCCAAACATTGGTTCTGTTAAAGTTAATCACAAATATATTTGGGTATTTTCAACGTTATGGCCAGTCCCATAACCGATCGATTGGTTGCTTCAACCCCCACAAGTGTTCTCTCTTGGCAACGTTGAACCAAAAACTCGCTGACAGTGTTGCCGATCAGAAGCCGTTCACGACGTCTGATCCCGTTCTCAGACCACTTTCCCAATCCCTCACATAAATTAAGGAGCACGACTTCCATGGTTG
>JAYKIC010000571.1:0-15509 GCA_035284985.1 Leptolyngbyaceae cyanobacterium | reverse complement strand
CCGTTGGTGACACCACGCCTCCCACTGTTGCCACCAACGACATCACCGTTGAACTGGGTGCTGACGGTACGGTGACCCTGACCCAAGCTCAAATTGATCAAATTGGCACAGGCAGTGCCGATACGCTCAGCACTGTGACTTTCTCAGTAGACCAAACTGTTTTTAATGGCGATAATCTGGGGGCCAATACGGTAACGCTGACGGTGACGGATGGGGCGGGTAATAGTGATACCGGGACCGCCACTGTCACTGTTGAGGATAATATTAACCCAACTATTAACGCCCTGACGACCTACACGGTGGAGTTAGATGGAACGGGGAACTGGGTGTTGACGGCGGCTCAGTTAGCTGAAATCGTTGCCAGCAGTAGCGATAATGACCAGATTGCCACCACCACCCTATCCCAAACCAGTTTTAGCTTGACTGATATTGATGGCAGTCCGTTGAATGTGACTTTGACGGTGGGCGATCGCGCCAACAACCTCTCCACCGCCACCGTAGCCATCACCGTGGTAGACCTGATCAAACCCACCGTCATCACCCAAGATTTCACCCTCTACCTTGACCAGAGCGGTAATGCCACCCTGCTGGCGGCCAACATCGACAACGGCAGTAGTGATGCCGCAGGCATTGCCAGCTTTACATTGGATCAGGAAAATTTCACCAGCGCTGATTTGGGTGCCAATACCGTTACCCTGACGGTGACAGATATCTACGGCAATGCGGAAACTGGGACGGCTACTGTCACCGTTGCGGATAATCTGGCCCCGGTCTTCAGCTTTTCCCCCGCAGAACCCCAGGATATCACCGTTCAAGCCGATGCCGTTCCTAATAGTAATGAGGTGACGGTCACAGCGGTTGACAATGTGGACGGAACGATCGCGGTGGTCTTCAATGAGGAACGAATCAATGGGGCCACCATCAACTCCTATACCCTGATTCGCACTTGGACGGCGACAGACAGTCAAAACAACTCGGACAGTATTATTCAAGTGATTACCGTTGGCGACACTACGCCGCCAACGGTGGTAACGCAGGATGTGACGGTGTACTTGGATGCATCCGGTACCGCCACAATTACTCCGGCGGCGATTGATAACGGCAGTAGTGACACGGTGACGGCAACGGCTGACCTGATTCTGGCGTTGGATAAAACCAGCTTTAATGTCAACAATCTCGGTGCTGATCCGAGCACCAACACAGTGACGTTGACGGTGACGGATGAGGATCGCAATAGCGCGACCGGGACCGCCTTGGTAACGGTAGTGGATAATATTGCTCCGGTGGCGATCGCTCAAAACCTTGGCCCTATCTACTTTATTGGCGATCCCGTAACTATAACCACCGCCGATGTCAATAATGGTAGCTATGACAATACCAATCAGTTCTCCCTCACCCTAGATTTAGCCGACGATGGGACCGATACTCCAGCGAGCAGCCTCACCTTTACCCTACCCGGCATTTACACCGTCAATTTAACCGCCACCGATGGGTCAGGCAATGCGGCTACCACCACCGCTGAAATTGAGGTGATCGAGAAAGACGTTGAACCGCCTGTGGCGATCGCCCAAGATTTCACCGCCATCCTGGGGACCAATGGCACCGTCACCATTATCGCTGACGACATTGACAACGGCAGTAGCGATAATTTGGCGGTTACGCTCAAAACCCTGAATCGGTATACCTTTACTGCCAGTGACCTATTTAAGGACAATGTGGTCACATTGACGGTCTTTGATGCCGAGGGCAATCGAGCCACGGATACCGCCATTGTCACCGTGGTGGACAACCTCGCCCCCACTGTCCTGACCCAGGACACCACCCTCTTTTTGGACGAACAGGGTGAGGCGATTCTCACCGTGGCCGACATTGACAACGGCAGCAGCGACAACGGCACCATCACCACCTCCAGCCTGAGCCAGCGTTACTTTACGGCTGCTGACTTGGGCCAAACCAAAACCGTGACCCTTACCCTGGCGGATCAAAGCGGCAACCGCAGTGCCAACACCGCCCAAGTCACCATTGCGGACAACTTAGCGCCCACGGTCATTACCAACGATTTGCTCCTCTATCTGGACACCAACGATACGGCCACGTTGCGACCAAGCCAAGTCAACAATGGCAGTTGGGATAATGTGGGCATCGCTAGCGTGGAACTAGATCGCACCGAGTTTACCCTGGCGGATGTGGGGGTGCAAACCGTGACCCTCACGGTCACGGACACCAGTGGCAACCAGGCCAGCCAAACCGCTGACATTACGGTGGCCGAAGCGGGGCCGCCTACCCCCAACCCTGGGCAGCGATTTAGCCTAGCGGAGAATTCCCCCGTTGGCACCTGGATAGGGATTATCCGAGGTCAGACTATTTTGGGGCGCTTGCAGGATTGGCAAGTCACCACACCAGATTTGGATCAGGACAGTGTGCCCACGGTGCGAATTGACCCCAATACGGGCTATCTCTCGGTGACGGATGTGGACGAGTTGGATTTTGAAACGAACCCTGAAGTGACGGTGGAGGTGACTGTTTCCAATGGCATTGAGCGATCGCAACCCATCCCCGTCACCCTCGCCCTCACCAATCAAAACGATGCCCCCAGTATCAAAATTAGTCAACAGATTAAGCGCCTACCGGAAGACACCAATACCAGCCAACGGGTCAAAGTGGCGGAATTCGACATTACCGATGATGCCCTGGGCAGTGAGCAGGTGGCGATCGCTGGAACCAACCCCACCCCCTTTGAAGTAGATGGGCAATCGTTATATCTAAAAGCGGGAACCGTGTTGGATTTTGACACGAAACCCCAGTATGCAGTGCTGCTGACGGTGGATGACCGGACAATCGGCCAGACCCCGGATGACTCAGTTTTATTGACCCTATCCCTCAGCCCGGTGGCGGGATACACCCCCGATAATGGTGCCGACGACCCTAGCACTGATCCCGATGGCGGCACGGATAACGATCCGCCCACCCCTGAACCACCAGATGATCCCACGGTAGATGACCCCGATCCGATTACACCGGATGACCCCACCCCCGTGGACCCACCCAGTGATGATCCGCCGCTGGATACAGCCATTGATGACCTGCTGCGGGGCACCCGCGCCAAGAATCGCTTCTTTGGCTGGGACGGTAATGATCGGCTCATTGGCAGAGGTGGTAACGATCGGTTAATCGGAGGCATCGGTAACGATGTGTTATTGGGGAATCGGGGGCGCGATCGCCTCATCGGTGACGAGGGTGACGATTTGTTAATGGGTCACACCGATAAGGACCGGCTCACCGGGGGAGCTGGGGCGGACGTTTTCCAATACCGCAAGCTCAAAGATGGCCGGGATGTGATTACGGATTTCGCCATTGGGGAAGACCTGATAGATCTCAGTCGGATCATGGCCAAAATTAAGGGGTTAGGGGACCAACCCTTACTGGGGAACATCGTGCAACTCCAACAAGTCAAGCGCCACACCTTAGTGTCAATCGATCAAGATGGTCTGGAAGGGGCCAAAGCAGGGGTTGAATTAATCAAGCTCAGGGGCATTGATGCCAGCAATTTGAGTAACAGCGACTTTATCTTTTAATAGAGTCGCCCGAAAATTGGGGTGGAGTACCTGCGCGGGTACTCCACCCCAATTTTCAGACAGGTCTAATGGTTATTTTGATGGTTGTGATGGTCGCATCCCATTTCCAGGGAAGTCGCTGATTCCCATTTTGAATTTTGCTTGCAATTTGCCATCCGGTTCAAAGGTAGCAGCTATGATGAGGCGTTACTATCCACTCTACCTATCTGTTAGGACATTGCAAATCCACTATGAGTAATCCTCAGTCTCGCACCCTGCCCGCCCACCAACGGATGGTTTTAACCACTTTGGAAGGTGTGCCGGGGAAAGAAGTTTTGGAACACTATGGTATCGTTCAAGGCAGCACGGTTCGGGCCAAGAATGTGGGCAAAGATTTTTTAGCTGGGTTGAAAAATATCGTGGGCGGGGAACTGAAAAGCTATACTGAATTACTCCAGGAAGCTCGCGAGGAAGCGACCGAGCGCATGGTTCAGCAAGCGGAACAGTTGGGGGCCAATGCCGTGGTGAATGTGCGGTTTGCCACCTCGTCCGTTGCCCAAGGGGCAGCGGAGCTATACGTGTATGGCACTGCGGTCAAAGTCATGTAGGGGCGAGAAGAACCATGGGCGATATTGTTATTCTGCTAATTTTGCTGGCGATCGGGTACGGTTTTGGCAGTTACGCCGAACGGCAGCATTACCAAAGTATCCGACAGCGCGAACAAGCCACACTGCATATCCCGATGATGACCTTCGGGGCCAAACAAGCCTTGCCCCCCGCCAAGGAAACGGCCTTGTTTGTGGGGAATGTGGTGATCGCGTCTGATTATTTCAAAACCTTTGCCCTCGCCTTGCGAAATTTGGTGGGGGGACGGGTGGTTTCCTATGAAAGCTTGTTGGACCGGGGCCGACGGGAAGCGTTGTTGCGGATGAAGGAGGAGGCGATCGCCTGGGGTGCGACTGAATTAGCGAATGTCCGCATTGAAACCTCCTCCCTCAGCCAAGGAGGGCAGGGGCTGATTTCGATTGAGGTGATTGCCTACGGCACAGGGATTCGCTAGGAGTTGTGCCCATGACCTATATCCCAAAAGAAATCACTGAAGAAGTGAATGTCACCCCGACCCATCCCCTCGTCAATTTGGGCTATTTGGTGGGGACCGTCGTTACCGTCATCGTCGTTATCTATGCCGCCATGGGAGTGGCGGTAGATCTGGTGGTGCCTCGGCTCAGCCGCGCCACGGAAGTTAAAATCGGCAATGGTCTGCTCCCGACGGTGCGGGAGCAGTTTGGCGGGCAGGAACTGGTCAATGATAGTCGGGTGGATTATCTAAACGAGTTGATGCAACCGCTCGTGGGGGACGACCTCCAGGATCTGCCCATCACGATTCATTTAATGGAAACGGATATGGCCAATGCGGCCA
This sequence comes from Leptolyngbyaceae cyanobacterium, assembly GCA_035284985.1. Classification (GTDB taxonomy): domain Bacteria; phylum Cyanobacteriota; class Cyanobacteriia; order CAKZMO01; family CAKZMO01; genus JAAHGY01. The sequence continues at coordinate 10,535 of JAYKIC010000571.1, read as the reverse complement.
TTATTGCGGGGGGGCATGTGTTTGTCACCACGGGGCTACTGGCGGAAAGTCGCTCGGAGAACGAACTTGTCTTCATTTTGGGCCATGAGCTAGGACACCTCGCCCATCGGGATTCGTTGAAGAGTTTGGGGCGATCGCTCTTTCTCATGCTGGGTAACATCGTTCTAGGACTAGGGACGCAGAACGGCCAATCTTCCCCCTTATTGACCACGACCATCGATCTGCAATCCTTACATTACAGCCGGGAGCAGGAAGATCAGGCCGATCGCTATGGGATGACCCTTGCGGTGGAGCAATATGGCCATGGTGGCTACGCCCTCGATTTTTTTGAGCGCAATAGTGCGGCGGAACCTAGTTTTATCCCGGAATATGCCCTCACCCACCCCCTCAGCAAAAAACGGATTGAGGCGCTTGAAACCTTTGCAACCCAGCAAAGCTGGGCCTTAACAGGAACATTAGTGCCCCTCCCCGATGGCATTGAATGTCCCAACTTTGCCTGTAGGGATGAGTAATGGGTGGGATTTAAGGTGCGGTTTAAGTGGGGACCGTGAGGCGTGTAGACTGGTGGAAACCACTTGCACCGTATGAAAACGTCTTAGCGAAAACGAGGGGAGGGCTGTTATGAGTCGGGCTGTGATTAAATTTTCCTCAGAAGACTGTGGTATTTGCCACAAGATGTCCTTTTATGATGAAAAAGTGGCCGAAGAACTGGGGTTGGAGTTTATTTCCGTGAAGATGCAGGATACCGCCACCTACCGTAAATACCGCAAAATTCTCTTGACGCAATACCCAGATAAAAGTGAAATGGGCTGGCCCACCTATCTCATTTGTGATGCCCCTGAAGGGGAATTTTCCATTGTGGGTGAGGTGAAAGGTGGACATCCCAAGGGGGAATTTCGCGCTAAGCTTCAAGCGGTTTTGGCGAATGCCTCGGCTTAACCTGCAAAATCAAAATTAAACGTGACTGGGAACGATAAAAGTGACTGGGAACGACTACTAATCAACCTGGATTAACCCTATGCTGAACCCTGCCTGCCGCCGCTGGACCCTTTACACCGTATTTGCTGTTGTGAGCTTAGTGGTTTGTCTCTGGATGCAACCGGGTGAAGCAACCCAGGGGCGATCGCCCCATCCGGCCTCTCCCTCCCAGGCAATGGCACCATCACTGGGCCAAAATCTAGCCAATAGGGTGGATGAATTACTCCAAGAAGCCCAACAGCGCTATGAGGCGGGGCAGTGGGATGGGGCGATCGCCCCCCTCGAAACCGCCATTACCACCGCGAACCAACTCGGAGATCGGGAAGCCCAACTGATTGCTTATCGTAACTTAGCCCTGGTTTATCGCCAGTTGCAGAATTGGGACCGAGCGGATGGGGCGATCGCCCAAGCATTGCACCTGATTGATTCAGTTCCCGCCCTCCAAGCATCACGCTTGAATGCATCGGTGCTAGATGTGCAGGGGAGCATCCAGTCCGATCGGGGCCGAGTGACTGTGGCCCTAGAGCAATGGCAACGGGCGGCCCAAATTTATACCGCCATCGGGGCTACGGATGACCTGTTGCAAAATCAGATTAACCAATCCCAGGCGATGCAGGCGGAGGGGTTTTACCGTCAGGCCATTGTTCTCCTCACGCCCATCGCTGAAATGGAGCCGCCCCCCCCCGATTCTCCCCAGCGAGCGATCGCCCTCCGCAGTTTTGGGGATGCCCTCCGAGCCGTGGGCGGGTTAGATCGTTCCCATGCCGTGCTGGAAACCAGCCTTGCCATGGCACAACGGTTGCAGCAACCCTATCTCATCCAATCGGCCCAGTTAAGTTTGGCCAATACCGAATACGCCCAGGGAGCGGATGACAGCGCCCTGTCCACCTATCAGCAACTGAACCAAACCGCTTCCTTTGAGGATCTAAAAATTTACGCCCTGAGTAACCAGATGAATATTTTGGTGGCGCAGGAGCGAACCTTAGAAATTCCCCCCCTGTGGCAGCAGTTTCGGACCCAGATTAACCAGATTCCCCCCAACCGTTCCTTGTTGTTGGCCTATGTTAATGTGGCCCAACGCTTTATTCAGTTAGGGGATGGGGTGGAACTGAGCCATGGCGATTTGGCCCGGTTTTTGGCGATCGCCCTCCAACAGGCAAAGTCCCTAGGGGATCAGCGCACCGAATCCTATGTATTGGGTACCCTGGCATCCCTGTATGAAAAAGAGCAGCGCTTGCCTGAAGCCAAAATGCTGACCCAAGAAGCGTTGCAGATCGCCCAGGAAGTCAATGCCCCTGAAATTAGCTACCAGTGGCGCTGGCAATTAGGCCGGATTTATAAGGCAGAGGGCGATCGCACCAACAATCCCCAAGCCATCGAGCAAGCCATCAACGCCTACTCCAACGCCGTCAATACCCTAAAACAACTGCGGACTAACCTTGTTACCCTCAATGCTCAAATTCAGGTAACATTTCGGGACAGCATAGAACCCATTCATCGCCAACTCGTTAGCCTATTGCTCGACGAAAAATATGGCCCCGTTTCCGAGACAAAAATTGACCAAGCACGGACCATCATTGAATCCCTCCAACTAGCGGAATTGAACAACTTTTTCCAAGAAGCCTGTTTAGCCACCCAACCCGTTAACATTGAGCAACTCGATACCAATGCCGCCATCCTCTACCCCATCATGCTAGAGGAGCGGTTAGAAGTGGTGGTGCGGCTTCCGAACCAACCCTTGCGCCACTACTCCAGCCCCATCCCCCAGGCTGAAGTGGAAGGGCTAGTACAAAATCTACGGAGAACCTTGACCTTCTCCCAGACAAAACGTTTTCGGGCGGATGTTAGCGCTCTTTATGATTGGATGATTCGCCCGATCGCCCCTGACCTGAAGCAAAGTGGGGTCAACACCTTAGTCTTTGTTTTGGATGGGGCATTGCGAAATATTCCCATGTCCACCCTCTATGACCAAGACTCCGGGACGTACTTAATTCAAGACTTTAGTGTAGCCATCACCCCCAGCTTGCAGTTAGTCCAACCCCGTGCTATTCAATCCGAAAAACTACAAGTGTTGACGGGTGCCCTCAGCGAAGCCCGTGAAGACTTTGGTGCCCTGCCGAACGTGGAATATGAAATTGCCCAGATTCAGGCCAAAATTCCCACCCAAGTGCTGTTCAACGATTCCTTCACCGCGTCCTCCTTCCAAACGGCCATGATCAACAATGCCCAGCCCATTGTGCATTTGGCCACCCATGGCCAGTTTTCGTCTGACAAAGATGAAACCTTTCTCCTGACCTGGGACGGTCGCCTCGACATTGATGCCTTAAACAAAATTCTTCAGGGCACAACCCTCGATCGGCAAATTGTGGAATTGCTGATCATGAGTGCTTGCCAAACAGCTACAGGGGACAAGCAAGCAGCCTTGGGGTTGGCGGGGATGGCCATTCGGGCGGGTGCCCGTAGCACCATTGCCACCCTGTGGCGGGTGAGTGATGAAGCCACGGCATTGCTCATGGACAAGCTCTATGAGGTGCTATCGAGCCAGCAGGTCTCCAGGGCAGAAGCCTTACGGCAAGCCCAGCTTTCAATTCTCAACGATCCCACCTTTGGTGGGCATCCCTATTACTGGGCACCGTTTATTCTCGTGGGCAGTTGGTTGTAAGGCTATCCCCTCCGCTGGGGTCTATTTTAAGGCCAGATGCCTAATCGAGTCGTCCGAACATTGGGGTGGAGTACTCGCGCAGCGGGTACTCCACCCCAATGTTCGGACAGGTCTAATCCGAACGGGGGGAAGGGCATTGGGGGAAAGGCATCGAGCGGGGGGAGGGGAGGGCGGTGAATGAAACGGTCTCTAAATCTAGCACCGGGGTAGGAGGGATCGGGATACTGGAGGTATCTGTCTCCGCTGGGCTAGGGGATCGGTCTAACCCCTCTGGGGGGGATTGCCGCTCTAACCATGGCAGGGATAAGAAGGGAGCGGTCCGAGCATCGCTGGGTCTGGGGGGTAGTCCACCGCGCCCAATAATCCGAAAACTACTTTCATTCTGGTCTTCAGAGCCACAGGCTGGGGCAATTGGGGGTGTATCCAAAATATTAGACTGTAAATTGATGGCACCGGGTTCAAATTCTGATACCAGGGTTTGCACGGTCACTGTTCCGGCTTGACCTTGAGCGGATGTGGTGGTGATATCGTTGAAGGGGGTTAGGGCGGGGCGAAATTCGATGCCGAAAAGGGCGATCGCCCCAATATTCACTTGTCCCCCATTGCCCGCTCCCGCATTTGCCGTGATATCGCTACCGGATGCCCCCGTGGGATCAACCCCGATAACATAGCCATTGGGGGCATTAATCGTAATATTCCCCCCCGTTGCGCTCCCCTGAGCATTGGCCTGAATCAGGCTCTCATTTTGTAAAATTAGCGAATTTTCCAAATGCACATCACTGGGAAACAGGGAATATCGACCCAAATTAAGAATAATGTTAGCGCTATCTCTGGTTGGGTCATCCACGGCAGTAGACGCGGTTAGAGTGCCCCGATCCAATAGGATCGCATTAGCCGTAATTTCCAAGTTCCCAGCGGTACCTGCGGCACTGCTCACAGTGATGGCACCGCCATCCTCAACGGTGAGATTGCGGGTAAACAAAAACATATCTCCAGCATTGCCCAAGCCATTATCATTCCGATTATTGGCCTGGGAAGTGACGGGCAATGCGCCAATATCCAAAGTGCGGATGGAATTGGTGGTAGAGGGTGAGGGGCTTCTTGGTCCTTTCGCTTCCACCGCTAGTAAACTGCCTTCACCACTAATGAGAATACTGTTAGCGGGGGTGGCGTTATTATTCACCCGAATGTCCCCTGCGGTACCAGTGCGGGTGGAGGCCGTCACTTCAGCCCCGTCCAAGATACTCAAGAAGCCGATATTAGAAAAAATAACGTTTCCGGCATCCCCACCATTTTGGGTAGCCTGAGCGGAGATGCTGGAGCGTCTCCCTTGGGCATCGACCCCATCGACTACGATACGGCTCATGGGTAGGCCGTTGTTATCGAGGTTATCGAGGAGTCCGATTACTTCCACATTGCCAGCGGTGCCACTGCGGGTAGCCGCCGTCACTTGGCCCCCATTCAAAACCTGCATGGTGCGGATGCCGGACAATTGGATGGATGAGGGATCGCCCGAATTATCAATGAAATCACGGTTAGATGCGGTAATTTCAGCACCATCATCGACCACCAAATTTTCCACGCTGATATTAACATCCCCGGCTGATCCCCCACTGCCAGTGGCGCGGGCGGCAATCCGAGACACTTGATTTTGGGAGTCAACCCCACTGACGGTAATGGTATGAACGGAGCTACCTTGTTCCCCTCGAATCCTCACATCTCCCGCTATCCCCGTTTGGGTGGATGCGGTGATTTCGCCTCCGCCTAAAACATTTAACTGTTCCACCCTGAGTAAACGAACCCCAGTATTATCATTTTGGCTTGATACATTGGAGGTGGTAATTTCGGCTCCATCACGGACGGTCACATCCCGCACCACAATTCCAACCTGGCCTGCAATGCCGCCATTTTGAGTGGCCTCTGCCCCAATTCGAGAGTTTTCACCACTAATGAGTAGGGTTTCCACGGGAGCCAGATCGGAATTAACCCTACCTACGATCGGGTCGATCCAGTTGATCGCTATACCACCCGCCACTCCCGTTTGAGTGGATGCGGTGATTTGGCCACCATCTAAGATTCGCAGATGTTCCACATCGACTAGGGCGATGCCAGCGGTATCTGGGACACGACCAGAAACATTGGATGCGGCAATTTCTGCTCCCTCACCCCTAACGGTCACATTCCTGGCGGATAGAGCAACAATCCCAGCCAAGCCAGCCTCACCAGAGGCTTCAGCCGCAATTCGAGAGTTTGTGCCATCAATGGTCAGGGTCTCTACTGGAGACTGGCTGGAATCAACAGTCAAGTTGATTGGATCGACCAGATTGATCAACACGTTGCTCGCCCTCCCGGTCTGAGTTGAGGCCGTGATTTGACCGCCATCCAAAATACCCAAATTTTCCACATTGGATAATACAACCGCAGCAGTATCTGGCTCACGACTAGAAACATTGGTTGCGGCAATTTCTGCTCCCTGTCCACTCACGGTTATGTCCCTGGCGGATAGAATAACAAGACCTGCTAATCCACCCTCAGTGGTTGCCTCAGCGGCAATTCGGGAATTCGTGCCCCTAACCACAACGGTATCGGCAGGATTATCATTGTTACCTGTAATATATACGCTGCCTGCGCTGCCGCTTTGGGTGGAGGAAGAAATGGAGCTGTCCTCTACGGTTAAGGTTTGCAGGCCGCTTAAGCTAATGTCGGCAGAGGCATCGGCTCCTCCAGCATCGGTTTCGGCGGCGATCGCACTCCCATCCAGTAACGTCACCGTCCTAGCCGTAATATCAATATCCCCCGCCACCCCACTCCCATTCGTGCTACTGACCGCAATCAGGCCGTTATGATTCAGCCTCAGGGTGGGGGTATTGACCGTGATACTTCCGGCATTCCCCCCTTGATTGGCCTGGGCCAATAGCCCACTATTAACCAACGCCGCTCCATCTACCCCTAGCCCCCGGTTCGGGTTCGGATTGGCCCCTTCCACCACCACTCGACCGCTACCCGCATTGGCTAAGGAAACCCGCAAATCATAGGTCTGGCCAAGGGCTGGGGCATCTCCGGTAATCAACCCGCTATCCGTGGCCTCCGAATCAAACTGACCCACCCCAATGACATAATCCCCTGGTTCAGCAAAGGTAAAATCAATAAACGCATCTAACGAACTAATACTACCTTGGCCCCCAAGCGTACTATCTCCATCATCATTGGTTGTTAACAGTTCACCCGTTTGCTGATTAAACAAAAATAGTTCGGTGTCAATGTTGCCCGTATCCCGATTGCTCACCCCATTGTCGATGTCAAAAATCCCTTGGCTATCGGCCTCCGTCACCTGGAAGGAGAAATAGGCAAAATTCCCATTACCCTGCTGACCCAAGCGAGAGGCATAGGACGCACCCTCAAATTCTAGCTGGAGTCCGGTATCGGCGGTGTTGCCAAACACCAAGGCAGTGAGTCCATCTGTCCCATTAAAGGGAGATGCCTCTGTTGCCTGCTCGGTACCCAACCCCTCAATCACCACTTGATTAGTGGCGTTAACGGTGATCGTTCCGGCCTCCGCATCCGCTGTGGAAGCGGTTAGAATTTGGCCCCCATTCAGCAGGTTCAAATTAGCGACATTAACCGTGATGTCCCCGGCATCAGCGCGATCGCTCCGAGTTACAGCACTCAAAAAGCCATTTTGATCCAGGGTAAGGGTGCCTTGGGGAGTGGTTTCGTTAATCAGAATGCTGCCACTGGCCCCACTATTGGGCGTTTCGGACGACGCAGCGATGCCACTGTTAAAGCCGCCATTACTGCCCCGAATATCGATCAGCCGACTCACTTCTAACACAACTTCCCCCGCATCCCCAGCACCACGGGTTTCGGCCTCAATTCTGCCGCCATTGCGGATAGCCAGGGAGTCGGTGATAATTTCCACATTGCCCCCCTGGGCCGTGGAGCCGGACTCTACGGTGGTTGAAATCGTGCTGTTGTCTAGAAAAACACCAAAATTTTCCATTTGGGTATTGCGATCCGCAGGAGTGGCGAGTGCGCCTGTGGCTACGATCGTCTCGAAACGGTTGGTGCCTGTTGTGGTAATCAGGATGTCGCCCCCGGCATTATCTCCTTGGGTACTGGCATCCAACACCGAGTTTCCCTGGAGGGAAACATACTGGGCGGCTAAATCAATTTGCCCACCCAAACCATTTAGCTCCGTTCCCACGGAAATAATGCTGTCATTGATTAATTCAATCCCACCCGTGCTACTGAGGAAAACCTCGCCACCACTAGCCGATTCTGGATCATTGGCAATCATCCGACCCGAAGTTCCGGCATCAATCCTAGACTCATTGGCCAAGCGAATGTGATCGGCCTCCATGTCAATGTTGCCCCCTTCTCCCGATGCTTCTAATTGCACCCGTGTACTAATTTCGCTGTCGTCTAAGGATACTGCATTGGCGCGAATGGCTATTAACCCGCCATTGCCTGTCACAGTGGGAACGGTGATGGCCTCCGACTGCGGGTTAATGGCATTGGCTTGAATGATGGAGTCATTTTGGAGGGTGACGGTGCGGTTGGCGATCGCCACCTCCCTATCAATATCAATCCCAATCCCAATGTCCCCGGCCCCAGGCCCTTGACTTTCAATCACTTCCGTAATCGGCCCGATGAGAATGTTGCCCCCTGTTCCATTTCCGGTGGTTGAAGCATTGAGCAACGCCCCATTTCTCAATATCACCGTGGGTGCATCCAGTCCCACATTGCCGCCTGCACCATCACCACTGGTCGAAACATCAATATTGGCTTGGGGAGCAGCCTCAGCATCCGTAACACCCCCATCAATCGTAATCTTATTGCCTGCGGTTAAGCGAATAAATCCACCATCCGCCGTGCCCACTGTGTTACTGCTGAGGGTACTTTGTTCGCCAAGGAAAATACTGTCTTGGGCAGTAATCTGAATATCCCCAGCATCCTGAGTACCTCCAATGTTGCTATTTGAAGCGGTAATTTGGCTACCCCTAATTGACACTGTTTCCAGCGAGCTACCGTCAGAACCAATAAAAATACGACCAAAATTACCATTAGATGAGAGGTGGCTATCTTGAACCGTGATACGAGCATCAGCATCCAGGAAGATGTCCCCAGCGTAACCATTCCCCGTATTTTCCACACTAATTTCAGCACCATTCAGCAGCACCAACCCACCTACATTAGCCGAGTCAGCGAAAGCTTCGATATTGATAAGGCTGTAGTTGTCTTGACTATCTGTGACACTATCACTAATTAACTCGCTGTTCACCAACCGAACATCACCCCCAGTCGCCGTGATATGGATATCGCCGCCGACCCCGCCCCGACTAGAAGCATCTAAATTACCAACTCTGATGTCACCATCTGTGGCCGTAAGATTAATACTACCGCCATCCCCGATAGTCGTATCCGTTGTTAGCAACAAATAAGTGCCATCGGCAATCAAGTTCCCAGAATCGAGGGAGAAATCATCTTCGACGGTCAAGGTCCATGTGCCTACTGGGTTCTGTCTATCAAATGCACTGAGGCTTTCCTGGGGTTGGAAAGTACCGTCGAATGGGGCTTCAGCCTCTGCAATCGAGATCGACGCTTCGTCATCGAATACGGTCCCTTCAAAATTTTCGCCAGCGCCCCCTACTCCGCTAAACAGGACAACGGTGGTGCCGTTGGGATTGCTGAGAGAGGTGCGTAAATCGCCCACGTAAGTATGGTCGGCGGAAAATTCCACATCTACATCCTGAACGGTAGCCCCCGCCGTATCTTCAGTGGTCACAAGAAAGGTAAAGGTGGCTGCCGATGTGTTAGAGATCTCCCCACTGGGAAAGGGTTCCAGGGCAATGGCAATGGTGTTGTTGAGGCTGGTATTAATATTGCCAATGTTTAACGAGGCTCCGGCAATGAAGATATCCCGACCGTTGGTGAAAATGGTGTCAGCAATGCCATCGGTGTCCACAATGCCATCGTTTTGCCCTCGATCACTCATGAGAAAGGCACCAACGCCATCACTATCTGCGTCTGCGATAAATTCAATCGATCCAGCTCCAACTTGGAATTCTAAAGCATCATCGGTGAGGTTGCGAATTCTAATATCATTGGTGGCTTGTAGAATAACCTGGGCATCGCCATCTAAGGCTTCTAACTGGGCTTCAGAAATGGTGAATGTTCCGGTGCCATCGTTGGCAAAAATTTGGTTATCCGAAATCTCAGTGTCATTGATAGCCCCAGTGCCGTCGGCAATGATGATGTCGGTGGGGTCTAGTAACAGGGTACCGGGGAGGCCATTAATGGTGTCCAGGGCAACATTACCGCGAAAAATGAGGTTCTGTTTGCCGGATACTTCAACAAAGCCACCATTTCCCAGCACACTGCCCCCACTGGCGCTGATATTGCCATAAAAAGCGGTTTGGCCATCAGCCCAGACAATCACAGTACCACCGTTGCCAGTGTCGCCAGCATCGGCGGTGATAGTCGCATCAGGTCCGATGTAGGTTTGTTGGGCATTGGAGAGGCTGCCTATGCCTTGATAATTGCCACCAATGAAGACGGTCCCACCGTCCATATTCCCTGTAGCCTGAATCAGGGCTTGATCGGCTAGGGCGACGCGATCGCCCAGTACCATCACTTGCCCCCCCATCCCTCCGGTCGCAAAGTTAGCGGTGTTCAGCGTCCCGGCCATAATCATATCGCCGGGTTCGGTAGGAATAGGGGTACCTGTGGCGGCGATCGCCACTCCCCCCCCCTCAGTGATCCCTAAGCCCAAGTCGGCCTCTGTGCTGGCCACTATTTCGGGGATCGTTTGGGGCGGAGGTGCCGCAGTCGGCTGTTGGGTTAGGTCCGTGGGTGGGTGTAAATCTGCCAGGGAGGTTATTTCTTGAACTTGACC
>JAYKIC010000570.1:0-8618 GCA_035284985.1 Leptolyngbyaceae cyanobacterium | reverse complement strand
ATTCCTTGCTCCATCCTGATTTGCTGGAGGCGGTCCACACGGTGCTGGACCTGACCCAACAGGTGGCGGATGCGCTGAACGTGCTGCAAACCATTCAAACTCCGGTCTATCAGCAGATGGTTCAAGCACGGTTACGGCAGAGTTGCGATCGCCTCCAACAAACCCATCAACAACTCCAGCAGCTTCAGGATCAAGTGGCCCTAGCGTCCCTAGATGCCAATGCCGCCACCCTCCCCCAGCGGTTACAACAGTTAATTGCCGCCAACCAGGAAATCTTGAACGCTGATACCTTTAACTCTGCGCTCAACCCTGGGCCAAATCTGCAAGAACCGCAGTAGCTATTTTGCTTGTGACTAGTGGAGACCGTCAAACCCATGAAACGCCATTTTTCTCCGATGTCCCTCTTCCCCAACCCATTGCCCACCCTATTGCCCAACCCATGGCTCAAAGCTTTTTCAAGCTTGCGACCCCCATCGCGTATCATGCGGCTGGGGTTGGGATTTTTGCTAGGACTGTGCTTGGCTCTGACCACTGCCTGCCTCTCGTCCCAATCGCCGCCCCCAGCGACCTCGCCATCGTCATCGAGCGCCAACCCACCCGCCCAGCAGGCTGACTCCCCGGTCAATTCGGTGGAAACCGCTCTACAGGTGTTGGAGCAATCGGTGTTGCCGAGTATTAGCGATCGCACCCAGGTTGTGTCCGACGAGGTGGCCCTGCGCTACACCGTGGATGCCATTGAAGCGCCCTTGCCCCCCTTGGAGGACTTTCCCCTCTACGGTGCTCAGCCCAACGATGACGGATTTTACATCGAAATTTTTAGTTCGTCGGAGAAGGCCAACGCCGAGCGCCAAAATGAACGGTGGTTGGTGGAAGTGGCGGAAGCGTTCAATGCCCAGAATCAAACCCTCGCCTCCGGTGAACCGATTCGGGTGGGCATTCGCCAAATTGCATCGGGAACAGCGGCCCGGTTGTTGATTGCCAAGGCGGAAAATCCGGTGGGCTACAGTCCCTCCAATGACCTCTGGGTGGAGATGGTGAAAAGTCAGGGGGTGGCGACCCAGATGGTGGCTCCCAGTCTGGTGCCCAATACGGCGGGGTGGGTGGTGCCCCAGGCGGTGTATCAGGAGTTGGCTGCCTCCGGCCCTGTGACGTTTGACCAACTGCTGAATGCGATCGCCTCTGAGCAAATTCAAGTCGCCTATCCCAATCCCTACACCAGTTCCACCGCCCTTAACCTGCTCTATACCCTATATTGGCGAGCCGCAGGCCACCAAGCCGATGGTGGCCAACTCACCGAAGCGGAAATTGCCTCACCCCAGGTTAACTCCGTGTTTGAGCAATTTCAGTCCCAAGTGCTGATCACCACTGCAACCACCTTGGACTTGCAAGAGCTGTTTTTGCGCGACCAGTCCAAACTGCAAGCTTTTCCCTTGGAATATCAAAACTACGTAGCGTTGAAGCAGCTTCCAGGGTTTGAACAAACCGAGTTTATCCCCTTTGGGATTCCCCATAACAATCCCCTGGTGGGATTTGATTGGAACAGCCCCCAACAGCAGGAAGCGCTGCAAAAATTTGCCGCTTTTGCCCAGGCTGAGCCGATGCAATCCCTGGCCGCAGATCAGGGTTTTGTCGTGACGGACCATATTAAAAATCAAGCAGGACCGCCAATTCCATCGGGGGAGGTGTTGCTAGCGGCCCAATCCAACTGGAAGTTGTGGAAGGATGGTGGACGCACGGTATATATGGGGTTGGTGATTGATACCAGTGGCTCGATGGAAGGACAACCCTTGGAATCGGTGCAAACGGGCTTACGCATTGCCGCCCAGAACATTAATCCCGGCAATTATATTAGTCTAGTGACCTTTGCCGATCAGCCTGTGCTCCGGTTGCCCTTGGCCCCATTTGATGAAGCCCAACATCAAAAGTTCCTGGCGACGGTGGATCAGTTGGAGGCCAATGGTAATACGGCTTTGTACGATGGGGTGATGCTTGCTCTGGCAGATTTACTCAAACAGCAACAGCAAGACCCCACGGGTCGCTATTATTTGCTGTTGCTGACGGATGGGCAGGTGACGGCTGGTCATGCCTTTAACGATCGCTACATCCAAGACATCATGGCCTATAGCGGGGTACGGTTCTATCCCATTGCCTATGGGGAGGTGAATGAGGCGGAGTTGCAGGCGATCGCCAACCTGCGAGAATCCACCGTCAAAATTGGCGATCCGGACACGGTACAAGAGCTGTTCCAAAACCTATTTCAGATTAATCTGTAACCGTTGCCTCTGGTCTAAAGTTTAGAGATTGCCTCTGTAATGCTGGAAAACACCATGACCCAATCGACTCCCCATCTAATCCGCACCTTGAGTTTGGGGTGGCTGGCCTACTTCCTGTTGGGACTGACCCTGAAGCTCACCGCCCCATCCGCCTCATCCGGGTCATTGTCAACGGTTTTCATTATTATCGATCGAGGCTATTGTCCCCCGGCCCAATGGCAGCAGGTGGCGGCAGATTACGACCAGCTTTATCAGCAGCACCAAAACCAGCAAATTCAGATTGAGTCGGTGACGTTGGTGAATAATTTGGGAGAAGAGGTGCGGACTGAACCCCCAACGGCGGCTGAAATTGCGGCCCTGAATCCCTTTGGGCTGGATGGGGGCGATCGCATTCCCGCCCTGCTTGCCAGTCAACCGGATGCCACCGTCCTCCGTTGTCCCATTTAATCCGTATATGGTACATTTGCCTTATACTGTACCGCTACCCTGATGAGCCACGAGGGACACACCGATGGATGCATCCCTGCCCCTGTTTCAGCAAACGGCGATGGCTGCTGCCCTGCCTGGGGCCATTGCCCCTGCGCCCATTGCGGAAGTGGTGGAAACCGCCACCACTGAATTTTTGGCCCAATGTCTGGAGCCAGAGGATCTGAGCTATGCCGTCATGCCCCCCTTCGGCAGTTGGGTTAAGGCCACCGATGAGGATTCTGGCCATCAAATTTACGGCATCGTTTACCATGCCACTACCAGCCCGATCGACTCTGTTCACCGGGCGCGGGCCTTGGGCTTGTCCCTGGCGGAGCTGCGGGACCAACAACCCCAAATTTTTGCCATGCTCAAAACTGAATTTCGGACAGCAATTGTCGGCTTTCGGCCAGCCCCTGGTCGGAATGGGAGGGCATCTCCCATCTACCAACATTTACCGCCCCGTCCCCCCCAAGTCCACCAAGCGGTCTATGGCGCTCTGCCAGGGGAGGTGATGGCGTTTAGCGATCGCCTCGATTTCCTCCGCACCTTACTGACGGTTGCCGCTGCCCCCGTGGATAGCCTGATTGCGGCAACGTTGCGGGATATTTATCAGTTAAGAAAGGGCGATCGCCCCTGGTTAGTGAAGGCAGGGCGACAATTGAGCATCTTGCTCAAAGATGATTACGATCGGTTGCAAACCATTTTGGGCCAAGTTTACCTGGGGCAGCCGTGACAGTCCTGGCTAGTGACGGTTCCCGCTCACTCACGCAATAATGCTTAATATAGAGACGGATAGCCATTGTCCGCTTGCTATTGCCATTAACCCGTTGCCACCGAAGTACCATGAGTTTGAATTTCCGTTTTGCGATCGCCAGCGACCTTCACATTGCCCAACCCCATACGATTCCTGATAATCCCTATCGCTTCCACCGGGTTGAAATCAGCCTCGATAATTTTAACTCCGTCATGGCCCAGCTACGGCAATTGGATATCGACTTTCTCCTAATTCCAGGGGATTTAACCCAAGATGGTGAACCGGACAATCATGCATGGCTAGCCCAAGCCTTGACCCAATTACCCTTCCCCGTCTACGTGATTCCCGGCAACCACGATGTCAAAGAGCGGGATGGCACCGATTGCTCCATTAGCATGAACGCATTTCCCCGCTATTACGAAAAATTCGGCTACCCCGATCCTAACCAGCTTTACTACAGTTGCGCTCCCCTGCCAGGACTGCGGTTGATTGGCCTAAACTCCATCTTCTTTAACCAAGACGGCACCCAAACCTATGCGGGACGGATGGATACCGAACAACTGGAGTGGTTACAGCAGGTTTTAGCAGAGATCCGTGATGAGCAGGTATTTGTGATGATTCACCACAATGTCCTGGAACACTTAGTGGATCAATCCGCCAATCGCCTGGGGCAGCGCTATATGCTAGAAAATGCCGCCGAACTGCGACGGATTTTGTACCAGGCTGGGGTACAGTTGGTCTTTACAGGCCATCTCCATGTTCAGGATGTTGCCCGTCAAGTCGATCCGGTAACGGGACATCAACTATTCGACATTACCACTGGCTCCTTAGTGAGCTATCCCCACCCCTTCCGGATCTTGCACTACCGCGAGATGGATGATGGTGTAGCCCAATTGCGGTTTGAATCCCATCGGATTGTCACTGCTCCTGGGTGGGATGATTTACAGGCAATGTCGCGGGCATTTATGGGCGATCGCTCCACCCGCTTTATCCGTCGCCTCCTCACCGAACCACCTCTCAGCTTAACCGAATCCGCCGCCGAACCCTTATTGCCCCACCTGCGAAACTTTTGGCCCGACATCGCCAACGGTGATGCCCAATTTGAGTTCTCCCAACTCCCCCCCTCCGTCCAGACTTACTTTGAAGCCTTCAGCGCCACAGAACTCTGGGATAACCACGGCGTGCTGGAGCTAAAATCCTAACCGTCCTGAGGCGTTCCTGAGGCATTGAGAAGGGTAACGTTTTTAAGCATGATCAGCAAACCGATGTTTTAATAAAATCACCTTAAGGGATAAGCCAACCCAGTAAGCATTTCATCCTTAGGTAGAATCAGGTTTTCAGCTTATCCATCACTCACGATACTATAAATTATAGTTACGTGTAGGGGGACATCACCCGCACTACTTTTATACCCAAACTCAACTCGGTAAAGTCTATGTTTCAGCGCGCCCTTATTTGCACCGATTTGGAAGACGGTCTTCAGCGGCTCATCCACTTTGTGCCCAGCTTGGCACAGAGTGGGCTGAACCATATCACCTTTCTGCACACTACTGCCCTCTTGACTGATCGGGGAGTTCCCCGTGCCGATACGGTCAAGGAGAATGAAACACGGGAAATACTTTCAGGCGCGTTAGCTAATTGTCCAGACGGAATTGAGGTTCAAGTAGATGTCCAATCTGGGCGACCCCTCGACCACATTGGCCAAGCCATCAAGACCCATCAGCCGGAAGTGGTCATTTTAGGAACGGAAAGTCGTAGCCAACTGACGGAGAAGTTATTTGGCAGTACGACGATGGAATTGTGTAAGCGACTAGAAGTGCCCGTGATGGTGCTCCGGCCCCAACTGGTCTCCACTTACACGGTTGAAGAGCTATCCCTGCGGTGTCAGCACCTATTTCGGTATTTTCTCATCCCTTATGATGACAGTAAGTCTGCTAAGTCCCTAGTGGAAAAAGTAAAGGCCGAAGTCTCAGCTCAAGCTAGCAGCCAGTTAAAAAGTATCTTGTTAATGTGGGTCATTGACAAAGTAACCCGCCGGGGTCTGCCAGACATGACTCAATACCAGATTCAAGACGCTTCAGAGACCTTGGCCAGCATCAAGACCGATTTGGAAAATTTGGGCATTGGGGTAGAAGCGGTGGTCAAACAAGGGGATAGCATTACAGGGATTATAGATGCCGCGATGGTGTACGACATCAGTTGCATCACTATTTCCTCCAGCAGCTTTGGGAAAATTGCTGAGTGGTCTAGCCCTAGCTTTGCCAGAGAGTTGCTCCGCCGAAGTTGGCACCCGATTATTTATTTTCCAATGTGAAAATCCAGTGAGGGCTTAATTACGTTTGCGGCCCTCACTGGTGGCATTTAGGGTTTAACCCCACTCTCCAGTCCTGTGAAAGTGGCCTCAGACTAATGGTCTGAGGCCACAATAATTTCAAAAATTCAGTTTGTCTTTTACCGAACCAGTAATCAACCTGGTAAAAGCGGTCAGTGATAAAAACGCCCCTACTCCTGATTGTCCTGTTCCGCCTAAAGCTAAAATTTTCAGTCAGCAGATAACATTCAGCCAATCAAAAGAATGTTGCTGAGACTCTATGGATTAGTCTGAGCAACTAAACGCTCCTTCAGTTCGGATAGCGCAGCCGCCCAGCGTGGATCAGGTTGGGTTGCTTCAGTTTCCGTTACAGTGTTACGCTTAGCTTTCCGGTTGGCATTGTTGCTGTTGCGACGATTTCCGCTGCTGGGTGCATTGGCTTCCCCTGGTGCATCCTCAGATTTCCCTTTGGAACGAGGCAACGCTTTCTCTATCTTCAGCGTATTGTCTTTGAAGTCCATTCCGTTAAATTGTTCAATGAGTTGATTGGCCTGCTCATCGTTTTTAACTGTGACAAAGGCAAAACCACGACATTTTCCGGTTTTACGATCGGTCACTAATTTGGCCGAAACAGTACTATCTATCTCAGTAAAAACAGCTTCTAACTCTTCTTTTTCGATCTCTTTGGGCAAATTGCCAACATATAGACGAATGGACATAAAATCGAACACCTCCAAGCTTTAGCGGAACCTAAACTATCGTTATCAACTGAACTGAACTAAACACACCAAACACAACACACTCACCCTTGCTAGCGCTAAATATCTGAGCTGACGCTCTGATAGATGCTATGCCTCGACCCATTATTGGGCCTAAACTGTAGTGTAATAGGCTTTGGCACTATACCTATCAAGATACTTTTTCTCACTATCAAGCTACCTTTGCTAGCCTATCATGCTTACTCGTGGATGTAACAATGGACTGCACACCTCTTTGACCCAAATAAATGCTGGTACTTCCCTACTTAATAATTTTTACGGGAGATAATGTAGCGACTAAAGGGGGCGGGAGCCTTTATCACGCTATCATGTTCACTAAAATTTATCCAGGTAAATTATCCCTTAGTTAAGGGTGACTTAATGTATTAATGCCCTGACCTATGCCCCGATTACCGTGACATCATTAATTTGGGGGATATGGTCTAGGGTCTCTGGCGATCGCCCCTAGTTTTAACCCAACTTAACCCAATCCCCCAATTGCTTCAGGTACAACTGCGATTTAATTTGCATATTTTGATGACTGATCCTTCCCAATGGTGGGGGTCAGTGGGACAAATTAAATATCTGTTAACTTAGACCATCTAACTTAGTTCGCACAATTCCTAAGTATGAATGCGAATAGCCTAAGTGTGTGCCAAACCTAACGGGTGCTGAACCCACATTCGGCAAACCAGCCCCATTTCAACCCTCCACTTGCCAAGATGGTGTTGCTCAATAGGCAGGCTATGGCCCTCTTTTATTTTCTTAACAATTATCGCGTTAAGGGTAACAAAAATCAAATTTAAATCTGAGGTTCCCGTATTTTTAGGGAGTAGGGGGATGATGGCTTAGCTGGTGGAGGGTCTCTATGATTTGATCCTGTTGCAATGTCGTCAGTTCAGGAAACATGGGTAGGGAAAGCACCTGATGCACCATCGATTCGGCAACGGGTAAGGGCTTGGGGTTAGGCAATTGCTCTAAATAAATCGGTTGCTGATGCAGGGGTAGGGGGTAATAAATCATGGTGCTAATGCCATTTTGTTGCAGATGGGCACGCACCCGATCGCGACTGGCAGAAGGGGGATTGGCGGAGTCGTCTGGCCCATTGGTCACGCGGATGGTGTATTGGTTCCACACGCTAGCTCCGTGGCTGGGATGGGTTGGAGGATGCAGGTTGGGGATAGGTTGGAGGTGTTGGCTGTAGTAGGCAGCCCGCTGGGTGCGTTGGGCATTCCATTGGTCTAGATGCTGGAGCTTGATCTGGAGAATCTCGGCTTGTAGGGCATCAAGGCGACTATTCACCCCAATAGCTTCATGGTAATAACCTTCGGTGCGGCCATGATCCGCTAGTACTCGTAGTTTGTGGGCGATCGCGTCATCATTAGTTGTCACGGCCCCCCCATCGCCGCAAGCCCCCAGGTTTTTGGTGGGATAGAAGCTAAAGCAGCCAATGTGCCCCATGCTGCCTACTTTTTGCCCTTGCCAGGTGGCTCCAATCGCTTGGGCACAGTCTTCAATGACCCAGAGCTGATGGGTGTGGGCGATCGCCATCACCTTAGCCATATCCACAGGCCGTCCAAACAAATGTACGGGCATAATGGCACGGGTTCGCTCAGTGATGGCCGCAGGCACCAAGTTTAGATCCAGATTGAACGTATCGGGTTCAATATCCACAAAAACCGGGGTTGCGCCCACCGCACTGATCATCTCCGCCGTAGCGATGAAAGTGAACGGCGTGGTGATCACTTCATCCCCAGGACCAATCCCCAAGGCCCGGAGGGCCAAAAATAGAGCATCCGTGCCCGAATTGCAGGCAATGCAGTGGGATGTGTTGAGGTAATGGGCCAAGGCTTGCTCAAAGGTTTCGACACTGGTTCCTTTGATATAGCGCCCTGAGGCTAACACGCGCAGTGCTGCCGCTTCCACATCTGCGCGGATTGATTCGTATTGGGTTGTTAAATCAAGAATGGGGATGGAAGTCACTCGTTTCACACCAAAACCTATTATCACATCAACCATAACGGAAATTGGGCCTCCCAGCATGATTAAGTTAA
>JAYKIC010000569.1:0-16976 GCA_035284985.1 Leptolyngbyaceae cyanobacterium | reverse complement strand
GCGGGAGAGGGGCTTTCGACCCAAGAACCTGGTTTGAAGTCCCTTCTCCCCTTTTGGGAGAAGGGATTTAGGGAAGAGGGGCAAAGTTTTGTCAGTCAATCAGGGTTGGCACTATCAGGCAAATCGGCTTTGGTATAGTTAAAAATCTGTTAGACCTGTCCGAAAATTGGGGTGGAGTACCCGCTGCGCGGGTACTCCACCCCAATTTTCGGACGACTCTGTTGCATAATATCGCACCCCAACTGGGCTAAGGGCGGACGCTCCCAACTCTGTTGACAAATAGAGTGGGAAAAGCCAGATTGGACCGATTCCATCCACTGTTGTTTAACGAGTCGAGTTTTGCCGACACCACCCCGACCCTGTACGAGAATAAAGCGACTTTCTGCACTATACAACAGGTGATTGAGTTGCTTGAGCCTTGCCTCTCGACCATACAAGGCAGGTAAATTTGATTCCATTTTGGTGTTAAGGAACGCAAGCTGTTTAGTATTGGAACCAGCTAAATTAGCTTTTTCAAGATAATTGTGGATTGTTTTTGCCCGATTAAGGGAAAAGGATCGGGACTCATTCCGTAACTTTGATGATGCTATCGGAGGGCTAGACCGACGATATCCCTGTTCTCTGAGCCAACCCGGAATGGCCTCAATCCTGATCCGTTTACTGGGATCAATGTTGAGGAGTTGTTTGATGCAAGGCGTGATAGAGCGAGAAATTTCAGTCCTGACTGATTTTTCATCAATCGATAATAGTTGAGCAATGATTTTGTTGGGGTGGGTGAAGCGATCGCCCAAAGCCAGTTGTCCCCTTGCTTTCAAATCCCCCCATGCTAATAGCGCTTTGAGATGACTAACCTGAGCCTTTGTGAGTTCACTATTACCATTCGTAGTTCTAAAATCATGCAGGAGGCGTTCTAAAGCCCAATTATGTTCAACATCCTTTAATATCTGGAGATAATGTTCGGGAGTCGGTAATGGCATAGATAGTTCCCTGAATAGAAGTGGTGGCACTCTATACATGATTACCTGTCTAAGTCAGTGGAATTGCGGCACCCAATAATCTCCACGAAAACTTCATATTTCCCAGCAAGACCCTAATGGCAGGTTGCTAATCTTTTGCTAACACCTATCAGTTGTTTTCACTCACCCATCTGCTTACGCTTTTGATGACTAAATCAGCTAGTACAGAACATAGTTGAGGTGAACTGATGGTTGATTACTCTTCTGCCCCAATCGTGTATTTTTCCAGTCTGGAAGTGGTCAATATCATTGAAGACGTGCAGTTCTATGAGAAAGGCTGGTGTCTGTTTCAAGGAACCTATTGGTCCTGCACATTGGATACCCCATCATCCCCTAGTATTCAGACTGGCGAAAAAGCAATCGTGATTGGCCGTAAAGGAAGCACCCTCATTGTTCAAGCCTTTCATTCCTCGATTCATTCCTGAAACTAACCTGAGAACCGGATTAGCATTTCCAGCGTGAGCGATCGCCCAATCAACGTTAGTATGGAAATAATGTTTTGGACTTGCAGGTATAGAACAGGGGAGACAAACTGTGCTGTCAATGCTCATCGCCGACTTCAAGATTATTTTTGACCGTGATCCGGCTGCCCGCAACTGGCTGGAAGTGTTGCTGTGCTACCCCGGTTTACAAGCGATCGCCCTACATCGCATTGCCCATGCCCTTTATCAACTGCATCTCCCCCTCATTCCCCGCCTCATTTCCCACTTCTCCCGATTTATCACCGGGATCGAAATTCACCCTGGAGCCAAACTCGGTAAAGGCGTATGTATTGATCACGGCATGGGTATTGTCATTGGGGAAACCGCCATCCTGGGCGATTACTGTCTCATTTACCAAGGTGTGACCCTGGGCGGCACCGGAAAAGAAACGGGCAAACGCCACCCCACCCTCGGTAATAACGTAGTGATCGGTGCTGGGGCCAAAGTGTTGGGCAATCTTCAACTAGGCGATAATGTCCGAGTCGGTGCGGGTTCCGTGGTTCTCCGGGATGTACCCTCAGACTGCACCGTAGTTGGCATTCCTGGGCGCATCGTCTACCGTTCTGGTGAGCGAGTTGATCCCTTAGAGCATGGCCAGCTACCGGACTCCCAAGCCCAAGTCATCCGGGTACTGCTGGACCGCATCGAACAGCTAGAGCAAAAGGTGCAAACCTTAAGCGAACAGGCCGAAAAAACGGCTATGGATGCAGAGCGATCGCTCCCCAACTACCTAGAACGCATGATCAATAGCCGCTACCCCGCCCAACAAGACCACCACCTGGTAGCCGTTTTGTCCGCATCTCCCACCCAACCGTCCACCCCTAAACACACCAGTTGCAGCCTCAAAGACAAAGTGATTGAAGAATTTCTGGACGGCTCCGCCCTTTAGCCAATCTCAGGATAATTGACGACCACTTCAGGGCTATTTCTGGGTAGGTTGAATATAGATCCGCAGTCCAACGCCAGCAGGTATTATGGCTATCCAGCAATCACAATATGAAGAGTTGCTTGCAACCTACACCGACCACCAAGGCATGTTGGCGTTGCTTAAGCAGGTGCGCCCTTATCTGGAAATGCTGCCCAGTATGCGTCGCCCCCAACATAGTTTATTAACCATTCCCTTGCCCATTATTAAGGTAAGAGAACCAGCCCCGGCTGGCCTATCCAATGCATCAGCCCTAGCCTCAGGCGATGCGGTCCAAATTCCCTGCGACGTAGCGGTCCTCATGTGCGACCCCGATTGGAAAATCAAGACTGGGGTGGAGATTTTTGTGTTTATCCATCGCCCCCACGAAGATTTTTCCAGTTTGCTGGGACGTTGGCGACAAACCCAAGTGTGGATTAACAAGGGCTATGACTGGTTAATGCCCACCCGCTATCGTCATATGTTTGGGGAGGGGGCAGAGGAATCCTATCCCCTGTTTGTCATTTTTCCTGAAACTCCCCACCGAGTTCAGCGCGGCCTGGAAGGGGCAGAGTTACCCTACGTCGTTGAACAAATATCAGCACCGACGGTGGACCCCGATCACCCTGACCCGAAGGATAGGGATCAAACGCTAGACCATAACTCTACCTTCGCAGATATTGACCTGGATACGGACTCCAGTACATTCATACCCGACTCTTAGAGGGACAGTGCCATCTTCCCTTGGACCGGACTCAATTACAATATTTATTGATGCAATATTTCTTATTGTCACAGGGGCGGATTTTGTGGGTGTAGTTAATACCCCAATCTCTGGAACCGTTGAATGACGTGCGATCGCCCCTCTCCAGCCATTTCCCCTTCAGGCATGACACTATAGACACGATTGAATTCCGATCGTTTTGCATTCTTGACTGGACCGATAAGTTAAGGGAAACTAGCATATAGTTGAGCCATCCCTCAGTGAAACATCACATTAGTTGAAATTTTGTGTTTTAACTTTTACGTGTATGAACATTGCAGTGTGATGGAGTAATTGCTTAGGTTGGTTGAGTGCCATGCGGTGAAGAAGCAACCGTCATGTTGTTGTTTCTAGGCTGGAATAATTGAACGATGCCTCGTTTAATTCAGGTCTTAATTCGGCTAGGATGCAGGTCAACTATCTTAATCGGGCTTAATCAGACCAGGTTAATCCGATCAAGTCTGATCCAGTTAATTTACGCTTTCTGGGGTTAGTTCTATGGAAACATTGGAATTTATTATTCATCCAGACGGTCGGGTTGAAGAAAAAGTGACAGGGATTACAGGTCGTTCTTGTGTCGAAGTGACCAAGGCGATAGAAGAGCAATTGGGCTGCGTCCTTCACACCGAGAAGCTAGCTGAATACTTTGCCCAGACCGTCCAAGTCTCATCCCATGAATCCAGCTATGCCTCCCGCTCTGAATGGTGAAGGCTAGGACGGAATTTAATTTCCGTATGATTTCCCGTTTATGTTTAGTCGTTCTTTTTTTTAAAGGTTCCAATTTAAGAATATGTCTCACTTTAGTCAAATCAAAACTCAGATTCGTAATTTGGATGCGCTCAAGTCTGCCCTGACCGATACTGACATCGATTGGAAAGCAGGTCCAATGCCTGTGCGGGGATATCAAGGTCAAACTGAGGTGGCTGATGTCGCTATTCAGCAAGAGAACGGCTATGATATCGGCTTTCGCTGGACAGGGGCCGAGTACGAATTAGTGGCAGATTTGCAATATTGGCAACAGCCTTTATCAGTTCAGGGCTTTTTGAACCGGGTTACTCAACGCTATGCCTATCACACGGTGGTGGCTGAAACGACTAAGCAAGGGTTTCAGGTGGCTCAAGAACAGAAAGCGGAAGATGGTTCCATCCGTCTGGTGCTACAGCGCTGGAGCGCCTAAAGACCCAATTCTAAAACTCAATAATAGGAAACTGGCCTGAAAATAAAGTTATGAGGAGGGTAGCGGGCGGTGCCTGCTACTCTTCACGATTTGATTTGCCACTGATGTCTTTTGGCTGAAGCCATTGATCCAGGGCTGCTTGGAGCAGGGGCCACTGCAAATTATTATGGGATAGGATGGTGGATACTATGGGAGGTGACATGATGCTGGAGCACCAGATGCCCGTATCCCACTCTGACGTTGAGCAACCTACGGGCTACGAACCGGAGTTAGGGGGGTATTTGCGAGACCAAGTCAACCGTACGGGCTTGGAACCTGAATTAGGGGGAGTAGTCCGACAAAACGGGGTCTACGTAGACGAAGTAGCCTGTATTGGCTGCACCCACTGTTCCCATGTTGCTCGCAATACGTTTTACATTGAATCGGCCCATGGTCGGGCACGGGTTTTCCAGCAGGATGGGGACGCGGAGACGATCATCCAAGAGGCGATTGATACCTGTCCCGCTGATTGCATTCATCGGGTCGATTACACCGAACTGAAGCAATTAGAAGCGAAACGGCAGCGGCAAGTGATTAAACCGTTGGGGTTTCAGCAGACCCATGCGCCGCTACCACGACGCGATCGCTAGATGGCCTCACCATCCTAAAGGGGGTAAGGGCACGATCCCTATGATTCCACTTCCGCCAGTCCGGGTTTGGCGGTAAACGATTCTTGTTTCCGTTCGATGCATTTGGGATTAAGGACGACGATAGCCACTCCTATGCCATGGATAGAGGACACAGCCTCACCTTTATACGTGTGTCTCTTGAATGACCGGATGGCCCATGATCGGTTCCAGCAATAAATTGGATGCCACTTGGCAGAGATAGGCTTCATCATTGCCGTCTCCCAAAAATGGAATGGTGCCGAGAAGATTCACTTGGGTGAGGGTCCGCAGGAGGTGGCCCATGGCATCCGGTTGACAGTCAGCTTCAAGGTTAGGGGTATTGAGAATCACGCCGACTAAATCCAGACGACTTTGACGGGCAAGGGCGATCGCGGCAATGGCGGGGGCGATTGCCTCCCATTGGGCCGGAACGACCAAAATAGTCGGCAAACGCCAGTCCCTCGCCAAGTGAGCCATGGTTGTGTCATAGGTAACGGGGGTTCCCAAGCCCCCTCCCCCCTCAATTAGAACCATGGGATAATCCTGCTGTTGTTGCGATAGGGACTGCCAAATATCGCCCAGGTCGGGTTCATCATCTGCGGCCATGGGCATCATGCCGGGTAGGGAGGACACACTCATGGTTTGAGCGGATCGATATCGCTTCCAGTAAGCGCTTAGAATCCGAATCACTGTAGTTTTGCCAACCTGGCCCATGGGACCAGAAATCAGTATGGTATTTAAGCCTGTATGCAAAACAGATACTCCACTCTCAAGACTACATGGTTTGTTAAGAATAGAAACAACATCCCGTGGTGGATACCAGGAAAAAAATTAAGATAATTGGTCATCGCCCTACGGGGTTGTC
Source organism: Leptolyngbyaceae cyanobacterium (assembly GCA_035284985.1). Lineage (GTDB taxonomy): Bacteria > Cyanobacteriota > Cyanobacteriia > CAKZMO01 > CAKZMO01 > JAAHGY01. Next base: position 11,122 of record JAYKIC010000569.1, on the reverse strand, counting down.
GGGATAATTCAAGAGCTGTACCAAGGAACATGAAAGAGATTTTACTCCCTTCATGGGGCCATTGCAGCCACTTCGACCATTGTTGTGAAGTATTGCAATGTTCTCATTATTACAAACCGTCTCGCATCGAACATTGTCTAGATTCGGTCATCAATAACTTGAATTTGCAATTCAAAGTTGCTGTTTTGCTCACTAATCACATCAATTAGATAATCCCCATTGCTGGGCAAGGTCAGTTCCGCAGCGGTAATTCGATCTTGGGGGAATGCCAAGGCACCATTTGGTTCCCGCAGACTAAAGGAAACCGAGCCGCTCAAAACCTGGGCTGAGAGAATCTGGCCCTGTCGGGCTTGGATTTGATAGCGATGGATGACTTGGGGAGTGGCGCGATCGCTCACCACAATACTCGTCATGCCTTCGGGAAACAACACCCGTTGCACCCGAAGGGATGGAGCTGGTTCCGGCTCTGGTTCTGGCTCCGGTTCCGGTTCTGGTTCCGGCTCTGGTTCCGGCTCTGGTTCCGGTTCCGGCTCTGGTTCTGGCTCCGGTTCTGGTTCTGGCTCAACCACCTCTTCCAGGGCTAAAGCAAGATTGAGCAGATAATTGCTAGAGGATAGCCCTTGGACGGGGCTAACTTGGATGGTGTATTCTCCATCCTGGGGCAAGGTGCCTTCCCAGGAGGAGATCCGGCGCGATCGCCGCCCATCCACTGATTTACCATCTGGTCCCAGCACACTAAGAAGGGTTCCTTCATTGTCCAATGAAACCGTTAATATTTGCCCTTGTTCTGCCGAAAAAACATAGTCTATGACTTCGTAACTTTGCAATGTCCCCTCATAGGCTAGGGGTTTGCCCGGTTCAATGCGTAAATTCTGACGATAGGTGATCGGCTCAGGGTCTTCAGGCGGATCGGGGTCTGGATCAGTTTGGGGCGTATCCCCCACAGGCTCATCCGCTGGAGTATTGTCCCCAGGAGGAGCCGGAGACATCAATACCGCATTCACCAAGGCCCAGGTGGTAATGACGAAAATAATCACCAGACACCCCCCCGTGACAATCACGGCCCAAAGATTCTGGCCTGAGGATGAGGGTTCTGCACTGGGACGGATCACCTGGGTCGATGCGGGGAGGGCGGTGGGCGATGGGGAGGAGGATGACGGAGCCTCGGCGGGGGACTGGAGGGGACGACCCACCGCGACTGTCCGCATTTGGGAGAGGGGAGGGGGTGCAGGGGTGACCGTAGGGGTGATCAGTGGGTCCGGGGCGGGGGCCGGACCACCCGCTGGGGGAGTCGTCTCGCCGATCAGATTGAATTGCTGAAAAAGGGGCCGAAAGGCTGCCTCTAAATCTACGGTCGAGGGATAGCGATCGCTCGGTCGGTAGCTCAACATTCGATTGAGAATGGCCGCAAATTCGGGAGTGACTTGGACCCGCTGCTGCCAATTCCAGGCCAACATCACGTCATCATAGAGATCCGCCGCCTCGCAACCTGTCAACAATACGAGCGCCGTAACGGCCAAGGAATATAAGTCACTGCTAGGGTAGGCCCGTCCAGTCTGAGCCTGTTCACTGGGGGCATATCCCGGTTTGCCCACAGTGGTGGGGTGATACATCGGTGCCGGAATCGTTCCCGGTACACCCGTGGTCTCCGACAACTGCACCCGCGTGACGATTTCCTTAACCACGCCAAAATCGATCAGCACGGGTAGGCGATCGGTCTGCCGCAAAATGATGTTGTCTGGGGTAATATCTCGATGCACAATCCCCTGGCTATGGATATGGGTTAGCACAGGCAGTAAGTGCCGGATGAGGTAAAGCACCTGCTGTTCGCTAAAGCGGTTTCCTTGTTGCTGGTACTCCTGAAGTAGCACCCGATAGGTTTGGCCTTCGACATATTCTTGGACCAAAAAGAGTCGTTGCTCGGCTTCAAAGGTGGCTAAAAATCGGGGGACTTGGGGATGTTGGATTTGGTAGAGAATCGCTGCTTCCCGTTGAAATAGCTCCTGTGACTTCTCTAAAACGTAAGCATTAGAGGATTGAGGGATAAATTCCTTGAGGACACAGGTTTCATTAAAACGGTTTTGATCTGCGGCCAAATAGGTGCGACCAAATCCACCCTGTCCCAAAATCTGGCGAACAAGGTAACGATTTTGTAACAATGTGCCAGAGGCAATGGGCAATGGTTGCATGGTAGACCGGGCTAGACTAAAGGAATAATAGGGGCGATCGCGCACCAATATCGATCGGTGAAAAATAGGCACAGACCTAGTTACAAGTGTATAGGATGGCCTCTTGATTGGGGGCGATCGCCAGAGACTAGGCTGGTCATCAGTGTACCAGTCCCTAAGATACAAGACTTTACTTTGTCGCTTTCCAATTAATCGAGAGATGGGGTAAGCAAAATGGTAGGCTCTAATTACTACTGAGAATTTACATTTAGTTTTTCTAAGCTTGGAGAACCAGATTGGGAGGAAATGAACGCATGAAACGATTGGCCAGCATGATTTGTGTCTTGGGATTAATGATTGGGTTAACGGGCTTGTTTAGCCATCCCCAACCTGCTGTAGCGGCTGGCATGACATCTTTCACATTGCCAACAACATCTGTTCTAGCAGAAACTGGCGTAGAGGAAGAACGCCGCAATGCTGTTGAAGATACTCTGAAAACTAGTTTCGGAGAAAAAATTGATTTAAACAACTCTAACATTCGGGCTTTTGCAGCCCATCGGGGGTTATATCCAACTATTGCTGGCATGGTTCTGCGGGCCACCAAAAATAAGCCATTTACATCAGTGGATGATTTATTCTCGATGGAAGGATTAACCGATCGTCAAGCGGCATTACTCGCCAAGTATCGAGATGAAGGTTTATTTGTGGTGAACCCACCAGAAACGGCTGTTGTTGAAGGCCAGGATCGCTTTAACAATGGAATTTACGATGATGTGAAGTAAAACCCTTGTCAATTTACTCGCTCTAAGTCAACACCATCACAAAAATAGCTGAGAGTTAAGGCATAGTGATAGCCCCAACCGCTGGACTCTCAGCTATTTTTATGGAATTTTATGCGCCGCCCCGTTTATCCACCGTTTCACCGCTGCGTTTCTGGGTCAGGCTAGAGCCATTTCCCGATCGCCTGAAAATTTGCTACCCTAGTTAAGCTAGCCTTTCGGCCTAGCTAACCGACTTATTCTGGAGTAAACCTCCGAGCAACATTAAGGTAAACATCCTTCTATGAAACGTTCTTCCATTGACAGCCAACATTTGATGCGTCGTGCCGAAGATTTGGTTACAGCCGCGTCTAATCGTTATCGCATCACGATTCAGGTTGCCAACCGAGCACAACGTCGGCGCTACGAAGATTTTGATTCCATGGATGATCACAAAATGAAGCCCGTGATTCGGGCGGTTATTGAAATGTCAGATGAATTGACCCAGCCAGAAATTATTGGGGAATAGAGGTTGGGAAGCCAGGAAGTTGAGCCGCTAGGAAGTTGGGCCGTTAGGGGGCTGAGCAATTGGGAATTTTTCTTCGTTCTTCGTTCTTCGTTCTTCGTTCCTGGCCAAGGGTTCGGCGCATTTGGATCAGGTTAAGTTTGGCTGGATTGACGATGGCTATTGTCTTTTTCCTGTCCTATTTCTCTGTGCCTGGTCCTTCGTTCTTTGCGTCTCTTCCCGGTACGGGCACGTCAGATCGGGCGATCGCCCAGACCTTTGATCGGGAAATCATTGCCCACCGCGTGTATCAGCAGCTCCCCGACTTCCCCTTAGAAAATCACTATATTCATACGGAAACAGGCGAGGTGGACAGGGACAATACCCTGGTATCTCGGCTGATTCAATACCACTACAATATCCAGCGCCGCCCCCTCACCAGTCGGTTTGATTGGAAGCTCACCTTAGCGGATTACCTAGGGGCAAATGAATGGATTACCGCCGACATTTACCCGGACAGCCGCCTAGAATCCAACCCCTACGACCAGGATTTGGCCCTGATTCAGGCCCTCGATCGCGCCCAGCGGGAGGCCCTGATTCAGGCATTATTGACGGCCATTCTGGCGCGGTAAGATGCGGCAATTAAACCAAGGCACGGGTTGGCGGTTGGGCTGGTCCCCCCAGGCGGAGCGGTTCCAGGGACTGATTGGAGCGGAGGATTGGGCGATTGAACTGACCGCTGTGGAGTTTGCCGATGTGTGTCGTCTAGCGCTGCAACTGGCGGACACCATGGTGGCCATGGCGGCTGAATTAATGGAGGAAGAGCGCATCAGTTGTGAGGCGGAAAGTGAGTGGGTATGGCTGGAGGTGGAAGGCTTTCCCCAGGCTTACGAACTGCGGGTGATGATTTTAAGCGACCGTCGCGCTGAAGGCACCTGGATGGCCGCAGCGGTACCAGAACTCCTCCACGCCATGCGCTTGATGCGATCGCCCATGCTATAGTTTTGGCGCGTCAACTTCATGGCGTGGGCACATCTTCCATGTGGGGAGCAAACCGTGTTAGCAAGCTTGATTTGGCTGGTGGGGGCTGGTTTTTTGGCGGGACAGTTGGCCCGTCGCCTGGGTGCGCCCCCGTTAATTGGCATGATTGGGGTGGGCATGATCCTAGGGCCGGAGCTGGGCGATCGCCTCTCCCCCGATTTACTCGATCTGGCCGATACCCTCCGGACCATTGCGGTAATGGTGATTTTGATGCGGGCGGGGCTGGGACTGGATCGAGATAAGCTGGTGCAGCAGGGCAGTGTGGCGATTCGGCTAGGGTTCCTCCCGGCTTTGACTGAAGCAATTGCGGTGATGGCGATCGCCATGGTCCTCTTCCAATTTGATTGGCTCACGGGCTTACTCCTCGGCTGCATCGTGGGGGCCGAATCCCCCGCCGTGATCGTACCTGGAATGTTGCGGCTGAAGCGGTTGGGCTGGGGCGTAGCCAAAGGCATCCCCGATGTCATCCTCATCGGTAGCGCCCTGTCAGACGTGCTGATTCTGCTCCTATTTAGCTTACTGATCAACCTCCTCACCCAAGGACAAGATGTGGGACAAGATGCGGCCCAGTTTGGCTGGTTGCCCCTACAGGTCATCAGCCAAGTGGGATTGGGCACGATTTTAGGCTACGGCGCAGCACGGCTCCTCCTTTGGACCCTAGGGCGCTGGACCCAAACCCCCATGCAAGAGGGCATTGTGTCCGCCATGCTAGCGTTGAGTTTAGTGGGGGTAGCCCAAACTTGGCCCTACTTTTCCGGCTATTTGGCCGTGATGGCCCTAGGTTTTTTTGTCGTCGAACAAAATCCTCCGGTAGCCCGTCGGTTGCGTCAGTCCTTCAATAGCCTGTGGGTGGTTGCCGAAATTATTTTGTTTGTGTTGATGGGGGCCAGTGTCCAACTGGGTGTTTTGGAGCGCCTATTCCTGCCGGGGGTCGTCTTACTCACCCTGGGCTTAGGGCTAGGGCGCACGGTGGGTTGGTGGCTATCCACCCTAGGGAGTAATTGGACCTGGAAAGAACGGTTGTTTTTACTGCCGGGAAACTCGGCTAAGGCCACGGTGCAAGCGGCCATTGGTGCCATCCCCCTTAGCTTGGGTATTGATGGTGGGGAAATTATGTTGGCGATCGCCGCCCTCTCCATCCTGATCACCGCCCCCCTCGGTGCGTGGGCCATCCCCCTCTTTGCTCCCCGCCTCCTATCCTCCGATCCAGTGGACCCCACCAAAGTGGTGGTGGAGCGCCATACCGTGCTATTGGCCATCGTGGATGATGTCACCCCTCCTGAGGCCGTGTTAACCCCAGCCGCAGACCTGGCCCGTCGCTGTAATGGCGAGGTCATTGTATGGCAGTCCCTGAACTCTGGACGTGGAGCGATCGCCCCTCTCATCCAAAAGATGCTTTTGGATATCCCCCATCAGGTAGTGGTGAGCGCTACCCCCTGCACGGAAGGGGACACTCCCCCCCTTGCCATCACCATTTCTACCGTGATTAAGCAACACCAAGTCACAGAAATCATCATGGGTCAGGCCACTTACCACATCCTGCAATCAACGGATCTCCCTTCCATCCCGACCCTGTTGGTTAGTTAATATCTTTAAAGAAATGATAACCAGTATATAAAACTTCCCTGCTTGTAAGAAATCCTAAAATAGAAGGTAGTGGGCAATTTACAATGTACCGATATTTTATTTCCAAGTAAGTCCTTACATAGTAAATAAAGGCTTCAATTCCAAACTTGTATGAAAAATTTTAGATTTAGACAATCTATTGATGCTGACTACTCAGAAATCGCAGAAATTCACAACATTAATGTTCGAGCTGAGGGTTCCAATCCCAATAGCTTTTTATTAACTTAAACTACTGAGGAGGAGATATGGAAAAAGCTAGAAAATGGTACTCAGTATTTTGTTGTTCATGGTGATGGTGATGAGATTATAGGGTTTCTAGCTGTATCGATTCCAAAATATGAGCGTATTTTATTGCTTCGGGAATAGTTGAAACTCTTCAGGGCTATCTCATTAAAATGTGGCATCAATGTTGTATCGCCTTGGCACTGTGAATGAGGGGATTAAGCGTGCATAAAGATTAGGGTGCTCTCAAATCAGGGGAGGGATAATAGGTTCAGCATTGAGGAGGTGTAAGTATGTGGCAACGATGCAAGCAACAACACAAAAAAACAAAAACAATAAATCGGTGGTAGTGAGAGCGATCGCCACCCCTCTTTTTCTTTGGATGGTGTGGTGTTTTTGGGCCGTCCCCAACCGTAATCGCGAGACCGATGATGGACACCGGACCACCCACGAAAGCGTAACCCTGGCCCATCTGGAGCATGAAGCTCTGATGGGTGGAATTGGGGCGATCGCGACGGTGGTTGCAGGAGTGGCCCTATTTCTCAGCTTCCCTGCTACCAAGAGCAATGAAGCGGCCACCAACCTCAGCCATACGGATCTGAGCGGGGCCGATCTCAGCGGTACTGACTTCAGTAATGTCAACCTCTGCGGCGCTACCCTCTGCAATGCCAACCTTGGTGAGGCGAATCTGAGTGGGGCTGACCTCAGTGGAGCCAACCTGAACGGGGCGAATCTGAGTGGGGCTAACCTCAGTGGGACCAACCTCAGTGGGGCTAATCTTTGTGAGGCCAACCTGAGTGGGGCCGACCTGAGCGATGCTAACCTGCGGTATGCCAACTTTAGTCAGGCCAACTTCAGATATGCCAATCTCCGCTATGGGGATCTCCGGTATGCCAACTTTAGCTCAGCTGACTTCCACTGTGCCTTCCTCAACCGGGCTAACTTCAGTGATGCTAACCTCAGTAGTGCCTTAATCTTTTCGGTTAATTTAAGAGACACCCTCAATCTGGAACCGCGTCAGTTAAAAGCAAAACCTGCTCCTTTTTTGTGCCATGTGGCCCTACCCGATTATTCCAGTCACCCCGATGTGAATCCTAACCGCGATTGCGATCGCATTCCCCAACTGTTGAGCGATCGCTACAAGATTTCGATAGAGGAGGCCCAAGGGATTGTCAGTGAAGCACGACAGCATCGATGGAACTAATCAAACGAGTGTACCAATAGTCTGCAATCGTGACGTTCAATGTCAGCGGTGAATCATGGTTGGCCTAGGAAATGATTGGGTTTCAGCCTAGGAGCGATCGCCCCCGATCATCACCGTCCGTTCGGCTGAAAAAGTGCCCCCGATTTCGGCTGAAAACTTGAGAACTCAGGCATTCTAAGTTTGCTCAATGTACCCGCAATTGTGCTAAGAAATTACTGGATTACAATTTTTGGGATGCCTAACGTGGCATGGGATCGGGAGGGAAGGGGAAAGGTGTCGCGTGGGTTGTGAAATCGTTTCATCCCAACGAATCCGTGATCTGACCCATTTCAATTCTTGATCCGACCGTTAGCCAGATCCAAGTCTCGATATTCCGATTCTTGATATTAAGGATGGCGATCGCCCATGAAACCGTTTCTTGCTTTGATCCTAGCGTTAGGAAGCCTGACAGCATTGGGAACCCCCCCCGCCCCAGTCCATGCCGCAGAGGATTACACCACATTTCTGGATTGGTGTGAACATCAAGCAGACATCGGCCCAGAGGCCCGCCATACAGTCCAAGCGCTCATGGAGTGGGTGCAGGCCGACACCTGTGCCACCGCCCACACCAACTTGTTAGAGAGCACGTTTATCGATCTCAGCTCTGCCAATGTCCGGGATCTACGGCCCATCGCCACTTTACCCCACTTGACGATGTTGACCCTGACCAGCAATGCCATTGATGACCTCAGTCCCCTCACAAGCTTGCCAGCGTTAGTCAGCCTCAGTGTTCGCCATAACGCCATTTCGGATCTGTCACCGTTACAGGGCATGGCCCACCTGGAATCCTTGGATGTCAGCGGCAATCAGATTCAGGATTTGACCCCGTTGGCCCCTTTGACCCAGATGGAAAGTCTGTTTCTGGGAGAAAACCAAATTCAAGACCTGCAACCTTTAACGGGCTTAACCCAACTCACCGATTTGGTGCTGGATAATAATGCGATCGCCGACTTGACCCCCCTATCCGGTATGACCCAGCTATACACCCTGTATGCTGAGGGCAACCAAATTCAGGATCTAACGCCCCTGGCGCAGTTGCCCCTGTTGGCTGAGTTGTCGCTTCGGGATAATCAGATTGCAGACCTCTCCGCCTTACAAGCTCTCCCCCTCATCTTTGTGCTACTGGACAGCAACCAGATTACTGACTTGACCCCCCTGACTGGGATTGCCACCCTATCCTCTATAGCCCTCGGAGATAATGAAATCGTCACCCTCCCCGACCTCTCTGGATTATCCCAGTTGCAATCCCTGGGCCTCGCAGCGAACTACATCGAAGACCTGACCCCGCTCCAAACCCGACCTAGTTTACGGTGGCTCAAACTCGATGCCAACGCCATTCAAGATATTAGCCCCCTCGCCACCCTGCTTGACCTCCATGGCGTTTCCTTCAACAACAGCGTAACCCTAGGGTTCAACCAGGGTACGGAAATGCTATCCATTGAAGGCAATAATGCCGTGACCGACCTCAGCCCCCTGCAAAACATCCCCTATTTGTCCGATTTGTCGGTGCAGGGCAATGGCATCAGCGACCTGACTCCCCTCGCTCAAATCGAAAGCTTGCAACTGCTGGATCTATCCCAGAATGCCATCACCGATATCCAACCCCTGGCCGCGCTCCAAGGCTTAGATAGCCTCAACTTGTCAGCCAATCCCATCAGTGACTTTAGCCCCCTGGAAAGTCTAACCCAAGTGTTTGACTTGGATCTCAGCTTCACCAACTTTTCTGATATCCGACAGTTGCCACCATTCCCCCTCCTATTCAGTTTAAAACTGCGGGGCAATGGCATCACCGATCTTACCCCCTTGGCCCAATTCCCAGATTTGATAGAGGTTGACTTGAATGGCAATCAGATTACGGATGTGTCTCCCCTGGCTACGCTTATCAACTTGAACGATCTAGACCTAGGCAGTAACCAAATTCATGATGTCCAGCCGTTGGCCAGATTGTCAAACTTACGAACCCTGAGCCTGTTTGATAATCAACTAGAAGACATCAGCCCCCTGGCAGCACTGCCAGCCCTCAGTGAGCTATCCCTTGCCTTCAATCGTATCCAGGATGTGCGCCCCTTGTCCGAGTTAGTCTACCTCTACCACCTTTCTCTGGTCAGTAACGAGGTGCAAGATGTCAGCCCTTTGGCCTCGTTGGTGGGGTTGGAGTCTCTGTATCTGGACGAAAATCAGGTGACGGATATCCAATCGCTCCATTCCCTCACGCGCTTATTTGAACTGGGATTGAGCAACAATCCGGTGGCGGTGAGTGATCCCATATGCCCCCTTGAGCCTGCGACCATTTGTCAGTTTTGAGGTTAGAGGATGGGCGATCGCCCGTTCCGATGAGGACAACACATCTAATAACTTGCTACGTTATGTTCTTTCTGTTTCTCATTGGGTGCGTGACGCACCCTGTTCCTAGGAGGCTCTGGGTTAATGACACCATGGGATTGGGGCCAATATTGGTCCGTTTTGGGAGCCAGTATCCTCCTGGGGGCTGGGGTGCAAATTCCCGTCAGCGCTCAGGTACGACCTATTTTTAACGAAAATCCCCTGACCATTGAGCAGTTCTTTGGTCCCCCATGGAGTCGTTTAACCACCACCACTCCAGCAGGCGATCGCCGTGTCATCTATACCTATAGCCCTGGAGCGATGCGATCGCTGTTCCTCAATGCGGACGATTTGAGATTATCCGTTGAATTTATCAATGATCAAGTGGAGCGGATCAAAATCCATCAGGATGGGAGCGGCTTCGATATCCCGGAACCGCTAGCCTACCCTGACGATTACCCAACCACCTTTAATGCTGTATTGGACTATGTTTTTGGCGATCGCCCGACCACCAGTCTCCCTTGGCAGCAGCGGCTCCTTTACGATAACTCCGGCGATGGGGGAACCCTACACACCAGTGCATACTGCATCAATCAAGGGATCGCCATCTCCTACGAATGGATTAGCACTCGAACCTTTGTGCATTTTATCGAAATCGTGCCAGAGACTAGTTGTCGCTGAAGCCTGGGTACAACTCGGTTGAGGCGGGCGGGCGGATTTCCCTTTTTTAAATACATCCATGCTCCTCATCCCCATGCCACTTCTTAGGGGCATCGGACTAAAGTCCCTCTTCCCTGGGGCGCTAACGTCTACACACAAGTGGACCTCACCCCCTCTAACTCCCCCTTGCAAAGGGGGAAGATCGGAATTTTCCCCCTTTACAAGGGGATTAAGGGGGGTAAAGCCGGGTTTTGGTCTTCAAAATGAGATGTGTGTACACCGTAGCCCCTAGGGAGAGAGATTTAGGATGAGGGCGGACGCATAGGGAAAGTGGGACGCTCCCAGTTTTAGTTAGCACTCGCGTCGGGGAATGTTTGCTTGAATTCCTCGATTAAATCATCTAATTCTTCCAACGCCTGATCCACATCAATCCGCAGCGTTCCCAAATCGGGCTGCTCTAGTAAGCGCACCAACGCATCTCGCTTACTTTCAACCACACGGATTTTTTCCTGCATCACAGCTACGTCTACCATCATTACATCTCCTAAAAACAAGTATTGTTATTCAGTGCTCCTAC
>JAYKIC010000568.1:0-3136 GCA_035284985.1 Leptolyngbyaceae cyanobacterium | reverse complement strand
CATCCAATCATTAGCTTTAGCAGAATCAAACACCTGGTTTTCATTCTTAGCATCACAATAACGGAGGAAATACCAGGATGAATCCAAAAACGTATCCATTGTGTCGGTTTCCCGCTTCGCTGGTTTCTCGCAACTGGGACAGGGGACATTCACCCAGTCCGCCAGCTTGGATAAGGGCGAACCACCCCGTCCAGATAACTCCACATCTTCCGGCAAAATCACAGGTAAGTCCGCCGCTGGCACCGGAACCGCCCCACAATCTTCACAGTGAATCACGGGAATGGGTACGCCCCAATACCGCTGCCGGGAAATCAACCAGTCCCGTAAGCGGAAATTGACCTGGGCGGTGCCGACTTGCTTCTCTTCCAGCACCTCAATCACTTTTTTCTTGGCTGCTGCCACCGTCAGACCGTCCAAAGGGCCAGAGTTTTGGAGAATACCTGTAGCGTTGTCGGTGTAGGCTGTTTCCAGGATCTCCGCATCACCCGCTTCAGCAGCAGGGAAGACGACTTGAACAATATCCAGATTGAACGCCGTGGCAAAGTCAAAGTCTCGTTGGTCGTGGGCTGGCACCGCCATAATTGCGCCCGTGCCATAGTCCATTAACACATAATCCGCAATCCAAATGGGAATCCTTTGCTGATTCACCGGATTGATGGCGTAGCCTCCAGTGAATACCCCAGTCTTCTCCTGATCATCCGTAGTTCGTTCAATTTCGCTCTTGGTTGCTGCTTCTTTTTGGTAAGCACTGACCGCATTAGCTTGTGCGGGTGTAGTGATTTTCTCCACCAGCGGATGTTCCGGTGACAGCACCATAAACGTCGCACCCCAGAGGGTATCGGGTCGAGTGGTGAAAATTTCAATGGGTTCACCCTCTTCCGTGGTAAATGTAACCCGTGCCCCGGTGGATTTGCCAATCCAATTAACCTGCATCGTTTTAACGCGATCGGGCCAGCCATCTAATGTATCCAAATCGGCCAATAACTGCTCTGCGTAATCAGTAATTTTGAAGAACCACTGTTTCAGTAACTTCCGTTCCACTAGGGCACCGGAGCGATCGGCCCGTCCCTCTGCATCCACCTGTTCATTCGCTAACACCGTTTGGTCAACAGGGTCCCAATTGACCGCTGCCTCTTTCTGATAGGCCAATCCCGCATTCAAGAACTGGAGGAAAATCCATTGGGTCCAGCGATAATAATCCGGCGCACAGGTGGTCACTTCCCGATCCCAGTCGTAGGACAGACCCAACTCCTTCAACTGCTGGGTCATCTGGGCGATATTTTGCAGGGTCCACTTGGCCGGATGGATGCCCCGATCAATGGCGGCATTTTCCGCTGGCAACCCGAAAGCGTCCCAGCCCATGGGGTGCAGCACCCGATATCCCTGCATCCGCTTCACCCGCGCAATCACATCGGTGATCGTATAGTTGCGGACGTGGCCCATGTGGAGGTTGCCCGATGGGTAGGGAAACATGGACAGGGCATAGAATTTGGGCTTGCTGCTATCTTCAGAGGTTTTGTCTAAACCTTGCTCTGCCCAAGTTTGTTGCCATTTTGCCTCGATGTCTGCCGCATTATATCGGGATGCCACGGATGTTGCTCCTTTGGTGAATAAACCAGTGTGAACCTATCAGGGGTTATCCTCATTATTCTAATGGTTTGGGTGAAAATGCGATCGCCTAATTAGATTGCCCTTAGATCGCCTTGACTGCGACTTACAAGCAACTTACAAGCAACTGAGGCGATGGCTAAGGGAATCCAGCGGCAGAGATGCGATCGCCCCCCATCCACCCAAATCCTAAAGCGAGACAGATCGGGATTATTACGACATGATTGGATTAGAAGGTATTGATCTGCTAGATGGATTATTTTAAGGCCGATCTATTTTTCCAAAAACAAGGTTTTAAAGGCTACTTGTTTTAGTTTTTTTAGTTTAAAAATCCTTTTGGATCGTGGGGCGATCGCTTTTGTAATTCTGAGAACGGTAAGCGCGATCGCCAGCTTAACCGTGCCGAAAACTAAAGTATCATGCATTTTAAGGATTAGTGGCGTGGAATTGTTAGAAATCCCCAGCTTGTAATCTGCATCGCAGATCTCGCAGCATGGTGCTAGTGCCTGTAGTAATTGCCTGTTTCACCAACTCAGGAATCAGCGTCGTGATGGGGATGTTAGGAAAAATACGGCTAGTGGGGCTGACTTGATAAGCACCATGCTCAAATAAATGAATAGTCAACCGCTCATTGTCATAAATCCAGACTTCAGGCACTTGTAAAATGGCGTATGCATCTAATGTAGTTTTGGACGTAACATCGGTTTCGATCGCTAGATCGGGAGGTGGATCGTTGTCCATATCCATTCGCATGAGTGACCGTACCCGCTCTGCATTTTGAATATAAAAACAAGTATCGGGTTCTAGCCCTGCCTTCTTGGACTTTTTGAACGTAGTGGAGCCAAAATCTTCCCAGTCCCGCTCCTGGGTATCCAGAATATTGATCATGATATAAGCAATGATGCGATGGGGGCGTTCGTGGGCGGGGAGGGACGACATCAGTTCTAAGACTCCATTGCAGTAATTAATCCGGGGCACTCGGCGCTCTTCGCCTAAGTCAGTCAGAAGGGTTTCATATTGCTCCCAAGTGACATTATTAATTAGCAAATGACTACCCGGTGAAAGGTCAATGGTGGTGATAGGGAGTTTAACCAGATTAAGGACGGGCATTGGGGTTGTCTCCTGGAGTGCGTGTCTCAATTTTGGCACAATTTACCCATCCATTCAACTTTCGAGAAATGAGCGATCGCTCCCTTCATTTTCTTACTTAAGATAGGTCTTCCTAATGTCCTTATCCGATAATATCTGTATAATAATTGTTAATCACTGGTCGCAATTAGTTTGGCGAGTAGAATTCGGATAATGAGTTCCAGTTCCTCTGGAACCTGATATAAATTAATGCTTTCACGAAACAGCTTCGATTGTCGCTCTAAAATGCCAAACTGCTAAATATTTCCCGTTGTCACTGCTCCTAAAATTTCTGTTTGTGGAGAATCAATCCACTGTTGATCCTATTAGAGGCGTCCGAAAATTGGGGTGGAGTACCCGCGCAGCGGGTACTCCACCCCAATTTTCGGACAGGTCTATT
>JAYKIC010000567.1:0-12289 GCA_035284985.1 Leptolyngbyaceae cyanobacterium | reverse complement strand
CCTTCAAGATTGTGACCCAAGAAAAGGATATGGTGCGGTTGGGCGATCGCGACAAAGCCAGCAAAAAACTGACGGTTGAAGCGATGACACGGGGGTTGGATGCGCTCCGCCGTTACCGGGATTTGGCGCGGAGTTTGAAAGCCGATGCCATTATTGCCGTGGCGACAAGTGCGGTGCGTGAAGCGCCCAATGGCAATGAGTTTTTGCAAACAGTGCAGCAACAACTTGGCCTCAGCATTGATTTAATTTCTGGGGAAGAAGAAGCCCGCCGCATCTATTTGGGAGTCTTGTCGGCGGTCGAGTTTAACCAAAAGCCCCATATTATTATTGACATTGGTGGGGGGTCCACCGAGTTGGTTCTAGGGGATGGGCAAGATCCTCGCACCCTCAGCAGTACCAAGATTGGGGCGGTACGGTTAACTAGTGAATTCGTGACAACGGACCCGATTTCGGACAAGGAATTCATGATGCTCAATGCCTATGTGCGGGGCATGTTGGAACGGACGGTGGATGATTTGCGGAGCCATCTGCGGCCTGGTGAACAACCCCAACTGATTGGCACATCGGGGACGATTGAGGCGATCGCCAGTCTATATGCCCATCGCTCCGATGCACCTCCCCAAAACCTGAGCGGCTATGAAATTAGCCGGGAAGCCGTGGCGGAGATTTTGGATCATCTGCGTCAGCTTGATCTAAAAGAGCGACTGGACTTGCCAGGACTATCAGAGCGACGGGCCGAAATTATCGTAGCTGGGGCCACTATTTTGCATGAGGCCATGGTGATGTTGGGTTGCCAATCCTTGCAGGTGTGTGAGCGATCGCTGCGGGAAGGGGTGATTGTTAACTGGATGCTGACCAATGGCTTAATTGCCGATCGGCTGCGCTATCAGCAATCCGTTCGCAAACGCAGTGTGCGCCATCTAGCCCATAAGTTCCACGTTGACAACGACCATGAGGAACGGGTTGCAACCCTTGCCCTTAGCCTGTTTGACCAAACCTATGGGACATTGCACCAGTGGCAAAGTCCTGAACGGGAATTACTGTGGGCGGCGGGATGCCTCCATAACAGTGGTCATTTTGTTCACCACTCCGCCCACCACAAGCATTCCTATTACCTGATTCGTCACGGTGGATTGTTGGGCTATACGGAAATTGAAATTGAACTGATTGCCAATATTGCCCGATATCACCGTAAAAGTTCGCCCAAGAAAAAGCATGATCCCTATCGCCAGTTGCCGAGCGATCGCCATCGACAACTGGTGGATGAACTCAGCGCCATGTTGCGGGTTGCGGTAGCCTTGGATCGCCGCCAATTAGGAGCCATCAAAGCCCTGAGTTGCCATTATAATGCCCCAGATCAAACCTTGGACCTCAAGCTCTATGCCAATTTTCCGGGGGATGAATGCGTCCTAGAACTATGGAGTCTCAACGAGAAGAAATCTTGTTTTGAAACGGCATTTGACGTTAAAGTGATCCCTCATCTGGATACGGTTTCCCTTGTATCATTAAATTAGGCCGATCCAATCGAATTTATCCACAATTCCTGACTGTGGAATGGGCTATAACAACAGCACCCCACTACCATCCTTCTCCCTGACCACAGTGCCTCCAACAACATGATCCGAATCGTGATCCGACTTGACGAGGCAGGTATATTGGCGATCGCCTCCACTCTTTGGGCATAATGGGAAAGGCCAATGCGGAACTGTAAATAGCCGATCTGTAGATAGCCGATCTATAAATAGCCGATCTGTAAATAGCCGATCTATAAATAGTGGACCTTGGAACTGTGACAGACTCTACCCCCTCCACCTCTTTTCTCACGATTGATGACCAGCCCATTTCCATTGCCCAAGCCATTCGCTACTTGCAGATGGGCCGCAAGTTTGATGGCTTTATCGGTGAAATTCTCCGCCAGTTCGTCCTAGAGCGGGAAGTGAATAGCCGCAAGGATATTGCCGTGAGTCCCGCCGTGATTGAGCAGGCGATGGTAGATTTTCGCCTCCAAAATAAGCTGACCGACCCCCAACAGTTTCAAGAGTGGTTGTCTGCCAATGGCATGGATTACGAAGCCTTTCACACTCAAGTCTCAGCCGGATTCAAATTAAAGAAACTCAAGGACGCGATCGCCCTTCCCAAACTGCAAGAGCACTTCATCGAGCGCAAAGTATTTCTCGATCGGGTCGTGCTATCCCGCATCATCGTCAATGAACAGGATGTGGCCGAGGAACTCAAAACCCAGATTACGGAAGGCAGCGCTAGCTTTGAAGAATTGGCACGAGAATATTCCCTCACCGATGACAAAGTGGTCAATGGCATGGTGGGGCCAGTCAGTCGTGGGTCAATGCCCGACATGTTGCGATCCGCCATTGATGCCGCTAGCCCCGGTGATGTGGTAGGGCCGCTGTGCATGGAGGAACGGTGGGGACTATTTCGGGTTGAGGAGTTTTTACCCGCCACCCTAGAGGATGCCAAACTCAAACAGTCGTTACTAGATGAACTCTTTGAACAGTGGCTTTCGGAAACCATGCAAACCCTACCGATCAAGCTCCAGGTTAAATAACCAGAACACCGAGTCCTCCACCAAGGAAGTTTTGCTTAGTTTGCGCTTCATGTCTGGCCAAGTCCTATAGAAAGAAAAATATGGGATGATGACAGCGGTATGATGGAGCGTTGGAGCTGAAACCGTGGAGATTATTGACTGGGCCATTGTATTTTTGTACGGACTAGCCGTAATTGGCATTGGAATTGCGGCTAATCGTCGTCAAACAAATACGGATGAGTACTTTCGTGGATCGCGGCAATTACCCTGGTGGGCGATCGGGCTTTCGATCATTGCCACCTCATTTTCCGCAGCAGCCCTATTGGGGGGACCGGGAGAAGGCTATAACAACGGCTTTTTATACCTCCAACTCCAACTAGGGGATTTGTTGGGGTACAGCCTGGTCATCGCCTTATTTCTCCCCTTTTTCATTCAACTCAACCTCACCACCGCCTATGAATATTTAGAAAAACGGTTTGATGCTAAAACCCGATCCTTTGGTTCCCTCTGCTTCCTGTTGTTTGTGATTGCCCGTCTGGGTGGGTTGCTCTATGCCGCATCCTTAGTGATTACAACGGTAACAGGTCTGTCACTTTCTTGGGCCATCCTATTCGCAGGCTTGGTCTCTATTGCCTATACGGTTGCGGGCGGCATCGCCGCCGTAGTGTGGACTGATGTGCTACAATTTGCCATGATTTTCGTAGGACTGGCGGCAGGGATAGGCACTGTCGTTGCGGGAGTGGATGGCGGTTGGGGACAACTGTGGCAGACAGCGGCGGCGGCGGATAAGTTAGCCCTGATCAACCTCAGTTGGGAACCCGCTTCCATTTATTCCTTACCAACGGCCCTATTTGCCTACGGCATCCTAGCCTTTGCCGTAGCTGGAACCAATCAACAATCGGTACAACGGTATGTGTCCTGTGCCACGGTGGCAGAAGGGCGGAAGGCAATTCTCCTGGGCTGGTTTTCTGGATTAGTCGCGGTGGCGGGAACGTTGCTGTTGGGAGTGTTGCTGTTTGGTTTCTACGCCATTAACGGCGGTTTGCCAGCCGATACGCCAGGGGACGGAATTTTGCCCCACTTCATTGTCAATCATGTCCCGCCGGGGGCCTCTGGAATCCTGGTGGCGGCTATTTTTGCGGCGGCAATGTCGTCAATTGATTCCGCCCTCCATTCTCTGTCCACTTGCATGACCGTGGATTTTTACGATCGCTATTTCACCCAACACCATCAGCCTGAGGCCGAAACCCGATCCCTACGAGTTGCCCAAGGATTGATCATTGTGTGGGGGATAGTCGGCATTATTGCGGCGTTTTATGTGGCGAATACAGGGAAAGATCTGCTGGCGTTTCTGATTGAATATGCCCCCCTTTCCTTGGGACCGCTGCTGGGACTATTCCTCATGGGGGTGTTGGTTCCCAGGGTTAATGCGACGGGAGCATTCTATGGCACGGTGGCGGCGATTCTGATTGTGATTGTGGGCACCCAGACGGGATGGTTTACCTTTCCCGGCATTTGGCGATCGGCAATCACAGCTCCCCTTAGTGTACTCCTCGGTTGGTTGATTTCCCTCTTGGGAGAAGTACCCCCTGATCGATCGTTGCAGGGGCTAACCTGGTGGGAACGGGGCGATCGCCAGAACTAAAACAAAAGTCTTAGCCCAAGATTATATTTTAGGTCTCAGCCCAAAACGTGAAAAAAAGAGAAATCCCAGAGTTCTGTTCAAACTCCGGGATTTATTGTTTGTGTTTGATAATCAATCAAATGATAGTCAATCAAACAGATGAACCTATGAAGCAAGTTTACGATAAGGAACCTTGCTCAAGAAGCTACCACTAGTGGCAGACTCAACCGTTGTTGGCGTAACCGGAAGCTTAAGCTTGCGGACCAAATTCGTGTACAAGCGAGGATCACCATTACGAGGAATATCTTCCTGGGGACGATAAACGTAAACCCCGCCACCTCTGGGGAACCCTAGCTTATTGCGGTAGTATGCATCATAGCGAGGGGACTTCAGGTTAAAGGGCATTTCGCCTTCTTCACGACCGGGCAATACCCGACGACGCTGATACGGCACAATAGTATCGCCAAAATTTTCGAGGTATTCATCAGAATCTAGGAGTTGATCAATGAACCCAGCCCGACCTTTGGTGGCAACCACAATGGACCAAGCGATTTTTTCCCGTTCACTATAAACATCACGACCCAAAACCCGCTGAATACAATGCTCAACAAAGCGGTAATTGCTGTTGAGGCTGTAAAAGCTACGGTTGAAGGTGTTGGATAGTAAGAGTCCCCGGATGAAGTCCCTTACCGTAATCTGACCCGATCGCAACTGAGATTCCAGTGCTGGCTCACGATCCACATCAAATGCATGAAAATAGATTTGGCGGTAGCTCGCCTCGATCAGGTTATCAATATCGCCATTAGATAGTAGTTTTTCAGTGTCCCAGATCCTTGGCTGTTCTTCGCTGGCCACTTCATAACCAGCGACACGAATATTTTGGGAAGAGGGAGAGTAACTTAAAAGAGGGATAGCCACGCCTATACAAGCTCCTCGTTTTTTTACGAAATCTTACGAAACAATCTCATAATACGGGACTGCCGTTCACGACTCGATGGCCTATGAGAAAAGTTTCACACAATTTAATATGACTCATATTTGCACAGCTTGGCAATCTTGCGAATGGCCCGTTGTTTTTTCTAGGGCGGTCTAGCTAAGACCTTACCTAGGTGGGTTTGATGATTTGGCCATGGTTGTCGGGAGCAGTTCCCTGTACAGAGGAACCCTACAAGTCAAAAAACACTAACCTGGGGGAGCAGCGAGGCTGTTTTTTTTGCTGCCCCCATGCCCAAGCTTGAGCTTCAGTCTTGAGATGGGGGTGGCGATTGAGGCTGTTCCAACATTTGCATTGCCATCCCTAGGCTGACCTTCATCCGATTAAAGGATCTGGCAATATCTCCCACCTCATCCTTAGATTTGTAATTAAACTCAGCCCCCATATCCCCAGTACTAACCACCTCGGCGGTTTGGGATATTCGTTTGAGCGGACGGACCACAAAACGATTCAGCAGAAAGTTAGCGAGGAGTAAGGAAATGGCAAATACAATCGCGACAATCGCCATCAGCAGGATAAAAGCTTGGCGAGCGGTGTTATCCACTTGACGTGCTGGAACTGAAATGATTTGAGACCCTACGATTTCATTTAATTGCCAGCCAAAACCATTCTCAGAACCATAACGCTCGATCATACTGGCTGGAGCTACATCTGGAGTACTATGGCATTGCAAACAGCTATCCTTACTCACTTGAATCGGACGCGCAACATAAAATAACTGTGCGCCTGGAGTTTGCCGAAATCCACGGAGTTCTTTTTGTTCAGGAGATTGGCGGAACTTGGCAACTAGCTCAGCCTCAAAATCATCTGCTTTATCTCGTAGGTTTGTGGGATCTAAAGTGGCTTCCTTATAGAAAAATTCTCGGTACTTCTCCTCAGTTCGTAATGTCTCAAATACTTCACGAGCTGAGTACGCTGGGACTGATTCAGGCAGAAATTCGGCCTCTAGGCGAGACTCTAGTTCTGGATTCACTTGATTACTGGTGTAATCCCGAACCGAGTTCATCGTCTCCATGAGAATTAAGGCTTTGGAGGTTAATTCATTTTGGGCATTTTGATTCAGCACACGAGAAAAGGCGATGCCGCTCAAAAGCATGCCACCCAAAAAAACACTCAGGAGGAGAATCGTGAACTTATTGGCCAGTTTTAGGTTATTTAACATTACGCAATGTATGAACGCTGTGTTGTTAAAGTCTGCGGAATTAGATTCGATGCCTAGATTGAATATTGAGACTAGTTATCCCATTCATCAGTACTACAAGCATTGTTTATGGGCCTTGCCAAAGAAATAAGGTACCCGTTGGAGGTTGGGGGGCTGCGTCCGCCGCCGTCCAACATTGATCTCTTTTTGATTGGCCGCTTCCCATGCAGTTCTACTAGTAAACTGAGAGCGATCGCCAAAGATATTTGAAAGAGCTTGAGGACAAAAGCAATACCAAAGATAAGAGATTACCATTTGATATTTTATTTGCCCACAAGTCCCTCAGTGCGAATATAGCCCTTATTTGCTGATTTAGCTCCTTCTATAAAACAGATGTAAACTTTGTTGAGATGACTGATACCTAAAACCGGAAAGAGTTTAAAAGTGTTGTGGAGTACTATGCATCCTACAATACTGGCTTTAAATACAATCAGTGAGATTTCCGTTCCTATGTTTGATGTGAGTTTTTTAACAAATCTATCGAAGGTCTCATTGGGATCAACCTTATTAGGAGGGTTGCTCTTAATTAATGCTTGCCAACCTGATCCGCCTCTGCCCGTTGAGCGCTTAACCGTTGGGGTGGTGACTTACCACGAAGGGGAGCAAACCCTCGAACGGTATGAGAGATTTATCCAATACCTCAGCCAACAAACTCAAACCATTGTTGAACTAGAGCCTGTTTACAATGAGCTACAAGCTTTAGAGCGAATTCAGCAACAGTCTTGGTCAATTGTGTTTGCCCCTGCAAGTTTAGCGGCGATCGCCATTGACCAATCTCAGTATGCTCCCCTTTTACCCCTGGACAACCAAGGAACCTTGTATTCACTGATTGTGGTACGACAGGACAGTAACTTGAGCGAGCTTAGCAGTTTACAAAACACAGTACTAGCCCTAGGGGAAAAGGGATCAGCAGCAGGGTACTATTTCCCGCTATATGACCTCTATGGACTGACATTTGCAGAAATTCGTTTCGCGCCTACACCCAAAACTGCGTTGGAATGGCTGAGTCAAGGCACCGTAGATGCAGCGGCTTTGGCTGAAGACCAGTATGATACCCACCGCTCAGCCATTACCCAAACCCCTTTGACCATTTTGCATCGAAGCCGTCCCATTCCCAATGGAGTTGTATTGTTAGGTCCAACGATTGATCGGAACCAAGAAGAATTAATCCGCAAGGTTTTCCAACAAGCCACATCAGATTTAACCAACGACGTGGGGTATCTACCGAACGGAACATTGCCTGACTATTCCCATTTACTGGAGCTGATTGAAAAGGTACAACCGCTCGAAACCCGTCTTCAAGACACACCCGCCATTTTGACCAAAGAATAGGGTATCCCTTGCTACCTTGACATCTAGATGATGGCGACATCCAAGCACGTTAATATCTTTTTGGGAACTAGTGTTTACCCCTAAAATAAAGCATCATCTACCATGACCAAGATGCAATGTATACAATTTTTCAGAAAATATGCGGATATAATCAGGGTAGGGGGTTACACCCCTCAGCAAGGGTACAGATCTACTACCAGAAATGACTATAATGATTGTTCCATTTCATTTTTAATAAGATCCTCACAAAAATAAGATTTTCCCATGAAACCCGAAGTGCCCTCCACCGAAAATCGCAATCAAAGAATGCTGGCCGCCATTGTTTTTACAGATGGGGTCAATTTCAGTGCCCGGATGTCAGCGGATGAAGAGCATACCCTAAAGTTAATTGACCGAGACCTCAGCCTAATGCGAACGCTTTGCACCCAGAATGAAGGGAGGGTGTTGAAGTCAACAGGGGATGGGCTATTAATGTGCTTTACCAGTGCAGTGCAAGCCGTATCCTGCGCTCTGGAAATTCAACAAAGCTTGAATCAAAGTGCAGCTCAATTACCACACCATGATGTGTTGGTCCACCGCATAGGCATTCATTTGGGGGACGTGTTTTTCCGCGACGGGGATGTGATGGGTAATGGGGTCAATATTGCGGCTCGTCTAGAAAGTAAGGCCGAACCTGGGGGAGTTTGTATTTCAAAAACAGTTTTTGATGTTGTTAAGAAACAACTCAATTTGACTGCCCACTATCTGGGGGAGTTGGTTCTGAAGAACATTGAAGATCCGATTCCAGCGTATAACCTTCAGTCCACAGACACGGCTATCCAGGATATTCCTGCAAGTGCCACGCCTGCAAGTGCAACGTCTGCAAGTGCAACCTTAGATATGGCTATTGGGAGTGTGGTTGCTAATCGATATAAGGTTATTCAACCACTGGGGGAAGGTGGTTTTGGACGAACTTATCTAGTGGCCGATAGCCAACGGTTTGATGAATGGCTTGTTTTAAAAGAGTTTATGCCTCATTGGAGTGCGGGATATACGGCCCAAAATGCAAAGGAGCTATTTCATAAAGAAGCAGGGATTCTATACCAAATTAACCATCCCCAAATTCCCAATTTCTTAGCCTGGTTTGAGGAAAAAGGTCGTTTATTTATCGTGCAGGAATATGTTAACGGTGAAACCTATGCCTCCCTGTTAAAGAAACGCCTGAAACATAACCAGGTTTTTAGTGT
Organism: Leptolyngbyaceae cyanobacterium; assembly: GCA_035284985.1. Taxonomy (GTDB): domain Bacteria; phylum Cyanobacteriota; class Cyanobacteriia; order CAKZMO01; family CAKZMO01; genus JAAHGY01. The sequence goes on along the minus strand of JAYKIC010000567.1, from coordinate 3,370 downwards.
GCCTGAAATTATTGACTGGCTAAAAGGTCTGTTACCTGTCCTATCCTATATCCACGATCGGGGTATTATTCATCGAGATATTTCTCCAGATAACATCATGTTGTCAGCGAATAACCAGCAACCGATTCTGATTGACTTTGGTTTAGTGAAACAAACGATGCATAAGTTGCAGGAGGCCATCAGTTCGGGAGGGAAAAGAAGTCAAGGGAGTCAAGGGAGTCAAGCCAATTCCTTTGCTGGCAAAATTGGCTATGCACCACGGGAACAAATGAGTATGGGACAATGTTTTCCCTGTAGTGATTTGTATGCGCTGGGAGTGACTGCAATCGTGCTGCTTACTGGTCAAGAACCGAGTGAATTGGTTGATCCCCACAACTTTGAATGGCAGTGGCAGAAGTATATAGAGGTGGCGGATGGTCCGGCTCAAGTGTTCAGTAAGATGCTGGCGGATCGTCCCAAAGATCGATATCAGTCTGCTCAAGAGGTGTTAGAGGCCCTACACGCTTTAGAACAATGGCCTCAAAATAAATCGGAGTTAGCATCGGACAACTTTACAAAATGGGGGCTAGATGCGGCTATACCAACTCCAACTCCGGTGCAAACCAGAACTGGGAAACCTGCCGATCAATCATTAACGAAGCAGTCTGCATTAGTAATGTCGTCTGCTTCGTCTGGTTCACACCATGGGTTAAGTGATGACTTTCGAGCGCAGTGTGAACGGGAACTGGCCAATGCGATTGGGCCGATGGCTCGCATGTTGCTTAACCAAGCCCTTAGCCAAGATCCTTATCTTTCTCAACAAGATTTGATTGAACGGCTTGTGGCTAAAATCCCGAATGATCAAGTGGCAACTGAATTTAGGCAACGGATGAAATAACAAATTAGTTAGGCTCCTCATGGGTCGTCTCGTCAATGGGTACCGCTTGCCACAATTGCCGAAATTCCTTGTAACCCAAGCGATCAGCCCAGTGCCCTAACAATTGATAACAGAGGCGCGATCGCTCCTGTTCAATTTTGGCTAACGGCTGGGGGGCGTGAGCCTCAGGGTTTTGGGTATCCCGGTAAATCTTCCCTACGGCGGGTAGGGGCATGGCTAGCTGCTCTGCTGGCAGGGTTTGCAATAGGGCGATCGCTTGTTTAAGGGTCGATTTATGTTGGCTGTGGCGGAGGCAATCCAGGGTAACGGCGATCGCAACGGGATGACCAGGGTGATAGCCCCATAACCGTCGAGCCAGGCGCAATCTTGCCGCTGGCTGGGAGGTGGTGGCGAGTCGTTCGAGGGTAGCTGCGATCATCGGAGCCAGATCAGGGGGAACTTGGCGACGGCGGCGACGGCGGCGGCGGGATGGGAGGGTAGGGGAAACGAGGGCCAATTGGGGATGGTGGGGGGCGATCGCCCCTAATGCGTCCTGGGCACACTGGCGAGCGAAACCGGGGGGAAGGCTGGTGAGTTGTTGCCCTAAGGTGGCGATCGCCGCTTCATTGCCGGGATCAATTTGGCCTAATCGTAAGGCCACTTTACAGGTAAATTGGGGCGTGTTGTCCTGGGTTAACAGCGTGGTGAGGGTGGCGATCGCCTGGGGATGACGGGGCTGGATGGTGCCCAAACTGCGGGCGACATTGATGCGGAGGTGGGGATTTCTCAAGGTTTCCAGCAGGGTTTCCAGGGTGGCGATCGCCACTGCATTGCCGAAATCGTAATTTTTGCCCAAGCTATAGGCGGCAATCCACTGGTCGAAGGGGTTGGGGGTGGTGGACACAAAGGTTTCGAGGGCGGCGATCGCTTGGGAACGGTCAGTTCGACTTAAGGCATGGCGTGCCCCATCCCGTAAGGGAGTGGGGACAATGACTTGAGTTTGAAAGCCCCATCGCACCAATTGGGCGATAATGGTCTGACTTTGGCGGCAATCGGGACATTCAGCCAGGGCGATCGCCGCCAAAAAATAGGCTCGTTGGCTAAAAAAGCCACCACAATGATCATTAAATTCCACTAACGCCTGAATAAACGCCTCTTTTGCCATCAGTGCAATGTCTTCTCGCCCCATCCACAACAAAATGCACTCTTGCCAATGGGGGGCGCAGATGGCAGGGGTATCCATACTATTGGGAGGGTCGGCAGAATTGGCAGGCTCGGAGGGGATAGCATCAAAAAATAACGACCAATCTGCGATCCTTTGGGCGGCAAAATATGCGTGAAAAGTCTCGTGGCTAAAGGCGTACAAGGGTTCAACCCCAGCCGATCCATCGGGGATGATTCGTTGTAACCAGCCCAATTGTAGGGCCAAGTCTAATCGCTGCAAATCCCGTTGGGCAAAGATATGGTGAACCAGGCGGTGGGGAATGCGGCGGCGGTGGTGGGGCGATCCCAGGGTGGCGATCGCCAGTTCCCCTAACCCTTGCTGAAGCTGATGTTGCTGGCTGCGGCTGGTGGGAAAACAGTCCTGTTTCCAGAGGTGTAAGGATTCCACAAACTGGCGATAGAGTCGATATTTAGTCGTGGGCAGTTGCCCTTGGGTCAGGGTCCAGGTGTGGCACAGGAGGGCCAATTGCAAGGGATTGGTGACGATTTCCCGCAGGCGGCGGCGGTGCGATCGCCCCAATTCGGTCTGCAACTGTTGGGCCAACTGCGGTTGAGCTTGGAACCAGCCCTGGATAAACTGGTGTATTTGATCGGGTTGGCCGTCCTGTCCGGTCCCAAACCGACAGCAGCGATAGACTCGGCAATCGGTGAGGGCATTATGCCCGGACTGCCAGACGTTTTGCCGACAGGTCAACACTACCCGCGCTGGTGCTAGCCAGCCCTGCAACTGTTTGGCCACCCAAGCTAGGGCCGCACTAGCCGCCAGTGCCATTTCATCCACCGCATCGAGCAGCAACCAAACTGGGCCAGTGGTTACGATTTGGGCAAAATGTTCAAGGATTTCCGATGGCACGGACAGTTGACCTAGGGCTTGGCGTAACCAGGTGTGCAGCAAGTAGTCTTCCAGGGATTGAGTGCCGATGTCCGCTAACGATACCCAAATGGGAATGGCTTGAGTTGCCGCTAACAGCCACTGGGCCAACCGCTGTAATAGGGTGGTTTTTCCTGCGCCCGGTTCGCCAATGATGGCGATCGCCCCATCCGGCTGGTGCCAAATTTGGGTAAAAAAGTCCGTAGGCGAGGCGAAAATAGTCGGATCAGTGGCAGATATCTCGGCATTGGGGGGGAAATGGGCTGGCTCAACCGTTTGTTCAACGATTTGGGGAGCGGATGAATACGGTTCTTCCACCAGACCTAGGGGCACATAAATTTGGTCCACCGTCAATTTCTGCCCCGTTTGAGCCGTGAGGGGATTGGTGGTGAGGTTGGTGTGGCGACGGTTGATCAGAT
>JAYKIC010000566.1:0-6596 GCA_035284985.1 Leptolyngbyaceae cyanobacterium | reverse complement strand
ATTAACTGCGGTGGGCACTGCCCACCCTACTGTTTTTTGTTGCCGTTTCTTAACTTCAGATAGCACTCATGAACGAATCAATTCCCATGGATAGTCCGTCCCTATCACGGCGGCAGTTCCTCAATTTTTTAACGGGTGCCGTGGTCGCGGCCACGGCTGGATCGGCCCTTTATCCCGCCACAAAATTTTTCCTGCCCCCGTCCGAGGTGCGTGAAGATGGTGGGATCTTAGCAGTGGTGAGGGGACCAGCTAATCGTCCCCTCAAACTAGCGCGGGTGGTGGTGCAAGGGGAGGCTATTTTGCTGTATCCCTGACTGACCTCGATCCCCGCACGGGAGAACCGCCGTGGTGGATTTAAGTGGCAGGTGACTCCCAGCCAGACAAAACCCCAGCCGCAGCCATGGGTGAACTCCCTGCTACCAGTGATAGTGATGCCTAGCCCTCCGCTTTGGTGGCTTGATACGCTCGCCAGCCCCCATATGCGGTAATTTCAACTTTGCCCTCAACGGTTAAGGGTTCACCAATGACACCGAGGACCACTTCCCCGTCCGCTAATGTCACCTTGCCGATCGCCAACCCAGGAGGTTCCTGCATCAGAATCACCCCTAAGCCTGCAAGGGGCACCTGCCACACTTCCAGGGCGATCGCCTCTCCCCCCTCCTGCACCCGAATCATGGCGGGATAGCGATCATCAATTGACCAAATCCGGTAAGCCGCTTCAGTTTTGGCCTCCCGTTCAAAGGTGGCTCCCACGTTAATTAAATTAGGATTAAGTTCAAGGCCCCGCATTAGGGTACCGTTAACTGCGAGTCTCAGGGTTTCAGTCATAAAGTTTTGGATTTTGGATTTTAGATTTTAGATATTGGATTTTACTTATTATCCCCAGCTTCTAAAAAAACTATTTTCTCGCCAAACGGAGGTCGTTCGCTGCTCAATATCTGCAAGATTGTCCGTTGGCATTGGCTGAAATCCTTGGGCTACTTGCACGTTTTCCTCTAATTGGGCGATGGTTTCTGCGGCAATAATACAGCAATGAACGCCCGATTGGGACAGGACATAGCCCATCGCTTCCGCCATCCCTGACAGCACTCCCGGTTTGAACAGTCGCCCATAGGCCGGAACTTTCATGGCAATGATCCCCACGTTTTGGGATTGGGCCATGGGCAGAATGTGGGTGATAAAGGGGGTAGGGGTGTGGATGTCGGCGGCGTTGATGGGAATCAATGCAGTATCAAAAGGGTAGCGCTGGAGGGCTTGGGTAATGATGTCCGGGTTGTGGTGCCCGGTAATCCCGATCGCCCCAATCACCCCTTGTTCACGGGCTTCTTCGGCGGCAAGAATCGCGCCACTTTGTCGATCCAGAATCGTGTCAATGTCCCAGCCGTGGGTGAGGGCATGGAATTGCCAGATGTCCAGATAGTCGGTATTCAAGCGCTTGAGGTTGGTTTCCAACTGTGCCCAGGCCCCATCGCGATCGCGCCGACTGGTCTTACTCCCAATCACCACCTGATCTCGATAACCCGGTAACACCTGCCCCAACCGTTCCTCACTGGGACCATAGTTGGCGGCGGTGTCGAAGTATTGCACCCCCAAGGCTAGGGATCGTTCGATGATGGCGATCGCCTCCGCTTCTGCCCCCGGACGAGACAGGGGAGACGCGGACCCGCCCAACCCCAAAACGGGTAACGATAATCCGGTACGACCTAAGGTCCGCTGGGGCATGGTTCCCCTAGCCAGGGTATCCGGTGTAGTTTGCTCACGGGCGTTGGTCGGTTCCGATAATGGGGGATGGGTAGTTTGGGAGGGGGCGGTGGCAAATTGGGTGGGAGTTGGGCGCACCCTCGTTGTTCGGTGGGCCAGGGTTGCCGCTAGCGCTCCCACAGCGGATACACCTGCCAGGATGATATTGCGGCGTGAGGATTTGCAAGGAGCCACTATTTTTCTCCTCTTGCTTCAAGGACAGCGATCAACACTTTGGGATCTAGTGGAGATCGAAATCACTGAGTTTGCGAAACCGGACCATGGGTCTAGCCAAGTGACTGGGAATAGGTTGTGATGCTTCTTCATGGTTTGCAAGTTTGCACATGGTTTGCAAGTTTGCACATGGTTTGCAAACGTTCCTGTTGCCGGGTTACTCGTCCGTCCCTAAGGCTCCGGGGGCACCTACCAGTGTGCGTTTGGGGGAACAGGTAATAATCATAATCAACAGGGTGAGAATATAGGGGGCGGCGTTGAATAAGTAATAGTAGGAGTCAATCCCCACGGATTGGAAGGCGGGACCGATGGATTGGGCACCGCCAAAGAGTAAGGATGCCCACAAACATTGAACTGGATTCCATCGGGCAAAAATCACGAGGGCCACGGCCATCAAGCCTTGGCCGCTGGATATGCGCTCAGTCCAAACGCCAGGATAATACAGCGATAGACATGCGCCGCCGATCCCTGCGAGGAAACTGCCGACAATGATACTAAACATCCGAACCTTGAAGACGGAAATGCCCATGGCACGGGCAGATTGGGGACTGTCGCCGACGGCCCGAATGTATAGTCCCCAGCGGGTGGATCGGAAAACCCATTGGAGCAGGGGGGCGATCGCCACCCCCAGCAAAAATAGGGGACTCACCTTCAGGGCTGATTGGATGGCCGGAATATTGCTCCAATTACCCCAATCAAAGGTAAATAATTGGGGGGCTTGGGGTTGGATAAAGGGTTTTCCTAAGAAAAACGCGAGACCGCTGCCCAGGATAATCATGGCAATGCCTGTGGCCACATCGTTGACCCGGTGTTGTTGGGACAACCAGCCGTGGATAGCCCCTAGCACCATCCCCGACACCCCCGCCGCTAGCACCCCTAACCAGGGTGCCCAGAATGCCCCCACCGTATTTTGGCTGAGGTAGGACACCCCATAGGCGCTCATTGCCCCCATCAGCAGGGTGCCTTCCAAGCCCAAATTAATTTTGCCGCTTTTCTCGGTGAGGCATTCCCCCAGACTTACAAACAGAAACGGAGCACTTCCCCGCAAGGTCCCGGCTAAGATTCCTAACGGAATGCCCCATAATCCTAATGATGTTTCGGTTGCCATAGTGTTGAGTATTCCAGTGCTAGGATGTTTGAGTATTGGAACTCCTCGTTCCTGGTTCTTCGTTTCTCATTCCTCGTTCCTCATTCCTCGTTCCTCATTCCTCGTTCCTCATTCCTCGTTCCTCATTCCTCGTTCCTCATTCTTCGTTCCTCATTCTTCGTTCCTCATTCTTCGTTCCTCATTCTTCGTTCCTCATTCTTCGTTCCTCATTCCTTACCTATGGGGCTAATTTTCTAAACCAGGCGAACCGTCCGTACAGTGAATCACTGAAGAGGACGCAGAGGAAGACAATGCCTTGGAAGACGAGAACGGTGGCATCGGGTAGGTCGTGCGATCGCTGCAAAATACCGCCACTGGCCAGAATTCCACCCAGCAAAACGGAGACTAGGATGGTGGCTAGGGGATTATGGCGGGAGACAAAGGCTACCAAAATTCCGGCGTAACCGTAGTTGGAAACCAAGGATTCATTAATCCGCTTTTGGACGGCTGCCACTTCCACCATGCCAGCTAATCCGGCGGCAGCCCCCCCTAGGAAGCAAGTGGCTAAGGTGAGTTTACCAACGGGGAGTCCGGCAATGCGGGCGGCCCGAATGTTTCCACCAGCGGTACGGGAGGCAAAGCCAAAGGTGGTGCGTTGCATCAAAATGTAGGCTATGACGCAAATGATAATACCGAAGATTAACCCCACATGGATACGGCTACCGGGGAGGTTGCCCAACCAGGTGGTGGGGTCTAGTTCGGCGGAGGAGGGCTTGGTAACAAAGTCCTGATCCCGCATGGGACCATCGACGAGATGGTTGAGCAGGGCGATCGCAATGTAGTTCAGCAGCAAACTACTGATGGTTTCGTTCACCCCCCGGTAGTGGCGCAGTGCCCCCGCCACCATAATCCACAGGCCACCAGCCGCCATTCCAACTAGGGCCATGAGAAGTTGTACCAGGAAGGATGGGACGGCGGTGCCGATGCCCAGACCTGTGGCGATCGCCGCAATCCCCCCCATCACCAAGGCTCCCTCGTTACCGATGATGACCAAACCCAATCGGGCAGGCAAAGCTGTACACAGGGCTGTTAGCATCAGGGGAGCGGCCCGAATCAAGGTGTTTTGCCATGCACTCCAATTGCCAAAGGCCGCTTTGTAAATAGACCCGTATACGCTGAAGGGATTGGCTCCAGCTAAGGCACAAAAGATGCCGAAGATAACCAGAGCGACCAGGAGGGCCGCAACGGGGAGGGCGATCGCCTCCAATGATTTACGCCAGTTTCCGAACCGTAATCCTTGAGCAGACAAACTAACCACAGGTTTCGCAATTCCCTCTTAATCCAATGCTGATCTTTCAGGTCGCTAGACTAATTAACCGTTCTAGCCTTCAATACTGCCCTTAACCCCATCAATTAACCAATCCATTTTTTCTAGTTCTACATTGGTTTGCTCGTATTGTTCTCCGTCAGCCAAAATGACGTTACCATTGTTGTCCATCAACTCGCCCTTATAGATCACTAACTCGCCACTAATGAGGGCTTCCCGTGCTGCTTCCGCATCCGCCTTAGCCTCATCCGTAACCGCACCGCCGTAGGGGGATAGTTTACAGAACTTATCAGCCAATCCTCCCCGTAGAATGTGGTCAATATCGCCTGCCATCAGGGTTTTACCCGCCAGGAATTGCTCAGCCAAAGCGGTATAGATACTTAACCAATCCCATTCCGCCCCCGTAAGATAGCCGTTGGGTGCCAACGGTCCTTGGTTAGCATGATAGCCCGTGGAATAAATCCCCCGTTTTTCGGCGGTTTCAATCACCACTTTGGGACTATCCACATGGCAGGTAATCACGTCGATGCCCTGGTCTGCCAAACTGTTGGTGGCTTCCGCTTCCTTCACCGGTAAGGCCCAATCCCCGGTAAAAATTACTTGGGTGGTGATGTCTGGGTTGATCGACTTAGCGCCTAAGGTAAAGCTGTTAATGTTTTGCAACACCTGGGGAATGGGCTTAGCCGCCACAAAGCCGAGTTTGCCCGTTTTACTCATGTGCCCTGCTACGACTCCCGCTACATATTGGGCTTCACCGATATAGCCGAAGTAACTGCCCACGTTATCGGGGTGGACCCCATCTTGATAAAGACCGCCGGAGTGGAAAAATTGGACATCGGGAAATTCCTTTGCCAATTCCAAAATGTAGGGGTCAAAGTAGCCGAAAGAGGTGGGGAACAAGATTTTGGCCCCATCAATTTCGATCATATTACGCATACTTTCCAATACGGCTGTGGTTTCGGGGACACTAGCCTCTTCCACAATTTTGATACCGGGCACTTGGGCCATGGCCTGCGCTCCTTCAGCGTGGGCCTGGTTATACCCGAAGTCGTCTTTGGGGCCAACGTAGATAAATCCAACCACTAGCTCCTCTGGTGTTTCAGCACCGTCGGAGGCAGGCGTGCTATCTTCCGGGGTGGGGGCGGGCGAACCGCAACCCGCTAATTTAGTGGTGAGGCCAAAGGCGGAGGTGGCTAATAGTCCGCGAATAATCTGGCGGCGGGTTAAGGGAACAAATCGGCGATCGCGCATTGGGAAAACTCTCCTAGCAAACAAGATACGAGTTCAATCTAGCAATTAGGGCTAATTTTAGGATGTTGATAATTGGGACTGACTTCCAGAATTGAAAAAAATGGTTTTTTTTTTTGTATCCTAGACAGCAATTTCCCTGATTTACAGTCAGATTCCTTTTTTCAAGTGTGATCTTATCGCTGTTTCCAATTTTGCTGGGTCTGTTGCCACACATAATTTGATACGGCGGTAATTTCTTCTGGGGTGAGCCGCTCACTGTAGGCTGACATTAGTCCTTTCCCGTTGGCCGTGAGGGTGGCGATCGCCTCCACCGAATCTACTTTTTGCCGTTTTAGATCCCGCTGGTTCAAGGTTTTTCCCCGCCTGACAATGTTGCTGCCACCGGGATGGCAACCAGCACAATGAATCGTAAATAAACTTGCTCCATCAGCAGGATTAACACTGGGTTCGGCGTAACTGACGAGGGGGTGTATAATCCAAACCGCGATGACCAGGATGATAACCATGAGCGATCGCATGGATTGTTTGCAATAGGCGGTTAAAGGCAGAAACACAGTTAAAGCTCCTTTAAAATTAAAATAAGGGTTTGGATGACCGAGATATCGGGTGGTGAGATGATTCAGATTGGCAGAACAATAATGCCTTATTTGCCATCAGAAAGATTTTGAAAACTTCACTGGACTTATGTTCTACCTTAAACTCTGTTATTGCCAGACACCTACTTAAAGACGTTATCACCATACCTGGCAAAGACATCAATGACCTTTATGGCATAATTGCCTACTCCGCCAATACTTCCTTTCCACTGCAAGAATACATAGTCAGGTGCGTTGCTGATTGACTGACAAAACTCAAACAGCCCTCACCCCAACCCCTCTCCCAGAGCGGGAGAGGGGCTTTCGACCCAAGAACCTGGTTTGAAGTCCCTTCTCCCCTTTTGGGAGAAGGGATTTAGGG